>NZ_BAABHD010000030.1:0-289378 GCF_039541915.1 Nibrella saemangeumensis | reverse complement strand
ATGATCCGACAAGCCTTAGAAACATTCTGAAGCTGGTCAGCTAGGTTAAGAATACCTAGCTTGTTCTTAATGATTTTCTCTTGTGTTGTCATCGTCTTAATCAGTAGTTTGAAGGTACAAAAACTTTCAAACTGTCAGATTAAGTCTTGACTAGTTCATTTTGATGGTGGGAAGCAATGGTGTGGTTAAGCCGATACGTAGGCAAAAGTCTAATTTGCTGTTTTTAGCAAATTAGACTTTTTCTTTTTTAAGCGGGGACGGATCTGGGGACGGTTTTAGAATAAAAGTGAATTCCCTTCTATTTAAAATGCGCTTTTGTTTTGCGTTATGCAGTTCCGGCAAACCAGCTTCAATCTAACTTCTCCAGTACTCCCTTTTCGTGTTCGGCACTAAACCGACTGCATTCTGTAGCTCTTCCTTCATCACCTGTTCTACGTAATCTTCATCCCCAACTGTGGTGACAATCGAATCATGAATGGTGAAGATGGGGAGGTCAGGCCGTTCTTCGACTGTCCGCTTGGCTATGCGGTTGAGGAAAATTTCAGATTCTATGTTCTGGAGCAGAAGCGCCAGAAGCGCATGGTCAAGAAATTTTATCTCCTGAAACAACCTAAAAATTTTTGGAAAAACTTTTCTGAATAAATTCTGCTGCTCAGTTAAGCTCAGGTGTTTTTTTGAGATGGCTTGGTCTTCGTGAAAATCAACCTGTGCGAAAAAGGCAGTAATAGTCATGGTCTTCACTTTGCTCCGGTCAAGTCTCAGGGAGGGGTCTATTCTGTTTGCACAGGTTTGGATGTACTCATAGAAGCTCCCATTAGCAACCTGCTGAACGTAAATTGCCCATTCAGTTAGGTCTGATTCCCCATCAACGTGCGTTTTTTCGGACATAGGGTGTTTTACCTCCTTAAATGGTGATTTTGTTAATTTTTGCCTATTTGTGTTACTATTTATGTCGTTTTTGATAATAATGTTATTGTTTATGTCATCATTTTTGTTATTATTGTATGAGAATTTTACTACTATAGTAGTGAAATTCTTTAAAGCGATTACAACATTTTCAATTTCCCAATTTTCAGGCAATAAATTTTCAAAGTTAGTTAAAGTGGAATGAATAGTGTATTGGTAGTTATTGTAAAAGGGTAAGTGGCTTAACTTCACCAATGCAGTTGCATTA
The DNA here is from genome assembly GCF_039541915.1 of Nibrella saemangeumensis. NCBI lineage: Bacteria > Pseudomonadati > Bacteroidota > Cytophagia > Cytophagales > Spirosomataceae > Nibrella > Nibrella saemangeumensis. The sequence continues at coordinate 288,204 of NZ_BAABHD010000030.1, read as the reverse complement.
ACTTCTGTTCTATTGCTGAATGGGTATACTTTATCATAGAATAAAGGATCAAATAATCTTGTGGAAAGAAATGGTTGTGAACAACTTAAATCAATAGCTACCAATGGTTTCCCTTGATACGTGATGAAATTTCTTAACTCTTTTTTCAAAGTGGTTAATACCGTATGTAGTCTAAACCCCTTATCATCAAGGGTAAAGTAGTAGCGCTTACTCACAATATTATATACCATACGTAAATAGGCGTTGTACTCCCGCGTTGGCTTTTGTCTTCTTTCGGTGGATGGGTTCCCTTTGATTTTTCTTTCATAGTCATCTTCTATATACTGTTTAGCTTTTTCTTCATCAATTTGAAGACCATCAAACCAACTGATTAAATGGGGATACTGCTGCCGGGCTTTTTCTCTCTGACTTTCTTTATATGCTTTATAGTTTTGGATAACTTTATAATCTTCAATCGTATCCCATTCTGCTTTTGTCTGATAAACTTCTGTAAATCTGTATCCTCTTGACTTTACACCTGCCTGCCAGCCTTTTGTTCTTTCAATTACGTTGGCCTGTTCCAGATAGGGCATATACAAATGATAATCGGAGACAATCCCCTGAAGCTTCTCAGAATGAAGGGGAATAAAGAAATTACCGTCCTGATCGTTGAAATTCCGCTGGTCATAGGTGATTCGATCATAAATTACATCAACCAGCAGCTTCATCTTATCCAGTTTGAAATTTTTGATCTGCGGAGGGTAATCTGTTATCAGTTTTTGGTAATCCAAATTACTTGGTCTTTGCACAGACATCATCATCTTTTCTTTGTGCTTTTTCTTTGCCATAGCGCGTTTATATATTTAGTTGATATAGATTGTATGCTTGAGAATTATCGTTGATGCGCGTACACGTTAGGCCCATGCGCACGTGTCCTTTTTTTGTGGGGTATCATTCGTAGATACTCAGACCAAAACGATCTGGTCAAATAGGGTACTATTCCAATTGCTTTCTGTAGTTCTTCTTTCATTACCTGCTCCACATACGCTTCATTGCCGGAAGTGGTCACAATGGAAGGCCCAACGATAAAAAGGGGTAATGCTGGCTGTTCAGCCGTAATGCGTTGCGCAATACGATTGAAGATGATTTCCGCTTGGATAGCTTTCAGCAAACGGATCAGAAAGGAAAGGTACTTCGCTTCAAAAGTTTCGATTACCTGATACAGCTGTGGGAAGGACTGCTTTAGGATGGCTTTTCCCTCCGCGCATGATGCGCAATGAACATCACCGCTCATAACTGCGTTGACCATTTCCTTAAGTGCAGCCTGATCGTTGGCACTGCTTAACCCTGCTACCTGCGCAACGGAATGCATGTACTGATAAAGCGTTCCACCGCTTACCTGCTGTTGGAAGGTTTGCCACTCTGCAATCATGCTTGGGCTTGCTTTCTTCGCTCCACCATGTGCGCACGTAATTTCCTTTATTAATGCAGATGGCTTTTTGCCAGCGTAGGATTTGAGAACCTGCTGAACAAAGTCACTTTTTGACAGCTGTTCCCATGCTGAGGAAGTACCGGCACTGTCAAGACCCAACGAAAAGCGGAGCAGGCAGGAAGCAAAAAAAGCTGGTGCGCAACTCAGATTGATGCTTTTCAGTTCCTGACCATTCCATGATACAAACTTTCTGAGTTCAGGGGATAAACTGGTTAATACAGTATGGAGGGTAAAGTCGTATTCATCCCATTCAAAAAAGAAGGATTTATGACTTATATGCCGTATCAGGCGTTTTTGGCTGTTGTTCCATATATATATAGCTGACGCTTCCTTTACTGGCTGAACATGACGGAGCTGTTTATTTACAAGGGCAGAAACCCTGTGGAGGGCAGGTTCCCTGTCAATCTCGATTTCATCAAACCATTTAACCAGATTATGGTACTTCTGATAGTCAGCGCTTAAAAACTGATGATAACCCTTGTGCGCAGCCAGTATTTCATCATCGTTGATGACATCAAAGCGAGTCTTGGTTTGATACGTTTTTGTAAAGCGGTAGTGATACGCCTTTTTTCCATCCTTTCCTGTTGGTTTTTCCACCCGCTCCAAAATCTTTTCTTCAATCAGATACTTCAGATAATATTGGTATCTGCCCACTAACTTTTTCATATGTGTGGCTGGAAGTGGTATAAAAGGAAATTGCGTATCGCTGGGTAGCTGGGAAATAGCCAATCTTTGGTAAAGGAAGTCAACCAATATTTGAAATTTGGCGACTGAGTATTTGAAGCTAGGTTGTTTATACCGGCACAACTGTTTGTAATTCAGATTTTTGGGGTATTGTATATACAGGCCTTCTTTCATGTTTTATATGATTAAGTTATAGCTTTTATTTTCTTCTGGTTGGAATGGGGGCTTCCTCAACTTCATGCTTCTTGTAGACCACCTTGTTGCCCATTCTATAAGCTCTTAGTAAGCCAACTTTCGTGTAGGACCATACCGTAGTGATAAAGACTTTCAGCAGGACAGCGACTTCCTGTCTGGTAATGAAGATTGTTTGCTGTTCAGACGCAGGCAGCTCTGATTCAATTGAATCCAACCGTTTATGGATTCCGGCGAAAGCGTCGATAAGTGACTGTACATCCACTGCTGAGGTGCTGGATATTATTAGATTCTGCATAATATAAATAGGGTTTATAATTTAGGTAATTTTACTTATAACTATTTTCTTTAAAAAAATTGGAGGCTAACCCCAACTTCACATGACTATATTGCTCTGAACCAGTTATTGCCGATTCTGCAAACATTTACAAAAATATTTCCGTAAAGATTCCTTTGTACAGGAAGAAAAATGGACAGATTTTTTAGCAAAAATTACTTAATTTTTTTACTTCATAAAATTATACAACTCAAAAAGTAAGTAGTTTATTAGTATTCTAATTATCAGGGGCTTAACAAAAACATGGATTGGGAAAGTCCAACAGGAAAAAATGCAAGGATGTGGAAAAATTTTCAGCATTTTGTTCATCAACCACAGCTTTGCCGTATAAGGAAAGAAAAGTCAGATGCAGGTGAAGTTGTGACCGGGGGCATATAAAGGAATGGTTCACCAGATGAAGATTAGGGTCCCATCTTTGGTTTATTCCTTTTAAATTTTGAAGCTTTTTTCTGGACCGCATAACATCAGCAGACCCACTGTGACTTTTCGGTATGCAGCAGAAATCTCTGGTCAGCAATCCGAAAGAGGGTCGTCGCTAAACTCAACAGGGTATTGGCAATCTGACAGCTAAGATTGTCGAGGTCCTGGCCCTAGCTAACCAAGGCAAAACCGTCGATGAGATCTGCCGGAAGTACGGCATCTCCTCAGCCACCTTCTACAACTGGCAACAGAAATACGGCAACATGGATACCGAGGAGTTGAAAAAGCTCAAAGCCCTGGAAGCTGAGAATACCCGGCTCAAAAAGATGTATCGCACCGGCGAACCGGCTGAACTAAGTCTGGATCAACAAATCCTCAAAGAAGGCTACGAATTGCTAAAAAAGATGTAAGCCCCACTATCCATCGCCAGTTGGTCGAGATGGTGCCACTCACCAGCAGGCTTCTACGTGTCGGGTCTGCCGAGTACTGGGGCAAAGACGCGCTAGTATGTACTATAAGTCCAAGCGTATTAATGAAGATGAGTTAATTGCCGGCGAGTTAAAAGCCTTGGCTAACCAGCACCCTAATTGGGGCTTTCGGCTGATGTTAGGCTACTTGCGACTGAATGGATGTATCTGGAATCACAAGCGAGTGGACCGCATCTACAAAGCCCGAAAGCTAAATTTGCGTGTACCTGTTAAGCGCAAGAGGCTTAATTGCCCTAACTTGAACACCTTAGCCGCTAGCGCCGTCAACGAAGTCTGGTCGCTGGACTTTCTAAGCCATGAACTGGTTGCCGAGAAGAAAACCCGCATTCTTAATGTCATGGATGAACACAGCCGGAAGTGTTTACTGGTGGTCGCGCACGCCAGCTTTTTAGCTAAAAAGCTGGTGCAGTATCTGGAGCAGATGGTGGCGGCTTAGGGCAAGCCCCAATACATTCGCAGTGAAAACGGTCCGGAGTTGATCGGTCAATACTTGACGCGGTTTGCCCAAAAGTATGGCATTGAACTGCGGTATATTCAACCAAGCAAGCCCATGCAAAACGGATTGGTGGAGCGGTTGAATCTAAACGTGTTCCCAACTATAGCTCAGGTCCAGGCGGCCTTGGATGAGTGCGGTGCGGCCCGTGCCGTGGCGGGTATATAACTTCGAACGTCCCCACTCAGCCTTAGACTATCAAACACCGGGGAGTATGTACCGGCAAAGTACTTGCTTCCACCAGGAAGTGATTACAACTTAGGGGAGCAGGACAGTGGAGCTGTTAAGAGCAATCTCTTATTGTAAGGCAAGAGGAGTGTACTTGGATACAGGCCTTATGGTATTAGCTCTTACTCGACAAGAGGCAACTCCGGGCTATTGAGTGTCACCTGAAGTAATCCATTTCGCTCAACTAAGCAGGGTTGGCCTAAGTCGGGATACCATTGATGTACTAAGGCGATATACTGTAACAAGAGTGTCTCAAACTCCTCACAGCCGCCGCTAATCACGGGTTGGGAAGGCTTTTTCATACGTAAGGTAAATACAAGTTACAAAAGTCAGCAAATGTAAATACATCGATTACGAACGCGCAACCACTACGTAGATTTTAATGCATTATTAATTGAATTATCATATTAAAATTAATTAATGTTATTTAAGAGGTATCGTGTAGATCATCAGCGGAAAGTGAACAAACAGCCGCTTAGATTCAGACTGACCAAACGGCTGACTTGGAGGATCTGTCCAGCAGCTTTATCAGAGTAGCCAAGGCAGATACAGCAGTTCCTGAATCGCCGATGAACAGAAGGCAAGTGCATGAATGCCTCCCGCGCTCGCGTACCACATTAATGACTAAAGAAGAGGTCGTCAGTGAAAGGGATTAACTTAGGTCCAGACAACTCGCTCAAATGAGGCTATGTCCCCTTAAACAAGTACTGCGCTGCAGAAGAATTGGAGCACCGAAGCGATAGGTATCAGAGCTCACTTATTTCTGAACTGGTGAGAGGAGTAGCGGACGCTGCCGCGGTATAGCTGAAGCCTGAAAATACTTCAGTATACCATACCGTTGCAATATCAGAGCGAAGTAAATTTATTCTTCTTGATGTTCAGAGACCTCAAATATAGTTCTTAAAGCAGTAGTAGTATCCTTGAGCATTTCAAGTTGACTATATTGATCTAGTCGCGGATCGTTCTGCGTCAACATATCTATTCCGTTTAAAACTGTATCGACTAATGGTACGGATAACATGATACGATCGTTGCTTTCCTCAAGGCGAATATTGGTGAACCTTAATTCAAAATGTGCCTGCACCAATTTTGCTAACGCTTTCAGTGCGATACGCTTCTCTTCGGGTAATGTACGAGGCTGATTGTCGATCACACATAATGCTCCTAATGGTAGCCCTTCAGCATCTACTAACGGCATTCCCGCATAAAAGATTACCTTAGACTCCCCTACAGTAAGTGGATTATCATGAAAGCGCTCGTCGTTTCTAGCATCAGAAACAACAAATAATTCTTCCGGCTGAAGAATGGCATGAGCACAGAATGATAATTCTCTTTCAAATTCTTTCAGCTTACTCCCATGTGTAGATTTATTCCACTGCCGGTTCTCATCAATTAAACTTATCAAAGAAACAGGAGTGCCACATAGCTCAGAAGCAATTTTTGTAACATCATCATATATCTGCTCCGAAATAGTATCCAGTAGCTGGTATTTTTGTAAGGACTTTAATCTTGCCGATTCGTTGCTTGGTTTAGGGGCAGAACGCATATCTAATCGAGGGTAGCGAAAAAAAATGAATTATTTTAAATGCTTAAAATTACGTAAAAGCCTGAAATTGTAAATATTTTCAGGAAATCAATGACCTTAAATAATGTTATCATTAACATATTTAGTTATACAGTTCATACAGAGACATCCTCTTTAATCATTGATAACTCTCCTCATAATCAATTTTACTAGGAGTAGGTAACCTTAAAGTTTTTCTTACAAAATAATTGACAGAGGCAGTTAGTACTCCGAACAAGACAAAAAGTATACAAATATTTTCTTCATTTAGCAATATGCATAGTAGAACAAAAAGTATACAAAAATTTTCAGGAGTAAGCATACAATAGAATTATGTGTTACAAACCAGCTATAAAAGTAGTAAAATATTTGCTAGAGGTTAATGATAAAATTTATTTTGCCACAACTTCGCATTCGGTTTAACACTAGTGCACAGTTAGTCTAAAGCAGCAAGGCTTGCGAACTTTTTACGCACAGGCGGACCGGGTATGCTCATAACCTGTGGTGATCTGTTGCTTATCTGTTGCTTAAGCCATTACACCAGCAGGGTGTCCCACCATTTCCTTTTAACCACAATAACACCCTGCTCTGATATGAACCTGGATTTACTTCTTAAAAGCATGCGCTCTCTGAGGGGAGAAAAGAATGATCATGAGAAATATACAATAAAATGATTTAAAGAAATAATAGAATACGAAAAGGCATATGCTACACTAAATGATTGTCCATATTGTAAAGTTTTCTTATGAGTAGAATTTCCATTCTTATTGTTATTTACATTTATACTTAGATTCGACAAGTTTATAACTATCTGCCATATAGTTTAGCAGCAGTATACATTATCGTATGATCAAGCTCGCAATAATTGGAACAAGAGGAATACCTAATAACTATGGTGGCTTTGAACAAGCTGCGGAATACCTTGCTCTTGGACTTATCCAAAAGGGCTATGAGGTTACAGTCTACAATTCTCACACGCATCCTTATCAGGAGAAGGAATGGAACGGCGTGAAAATTGTGCATGCCCGGGATCCTGAAGGCAAAATGGGTACAGTGGGGCAATTCTTTTATGATTTTAACTGTATCATGGACATCCGAAAAAGGGACTATGATATAATCTTACAACTTGGATATACAAGTAGCTCGGTATGGGGGAACCTGGTTCCTGAAAAATTTATACTAACTACTAATATGGACGGCTTAGAATGGAAACGTACTAAATTCTCTAGGCCGGTTCAGCAGTTCTTGAAGCAAGCAGAGAGGTTGGCGGTAAAGTACAGCAACTATCTTATAGCAGACTCTTTGGGCATTCAGGATTATCTAAAAGACAAGTACAAATCAGATTCCGTTTATATTCCCTATGGCGCTAATCTATTTGAAGATCCGGACCTTAGCGAATTACAACCTTATGGCCTCAAACCTTACGAGTATAATATGCTGATAGCCAGGCTGGAGCCGGAGAATAGCATTGATACCATACTCAAAGGTGTGGTGGCCTCAGCAGTAACTAATCCCTTTCTTGTAGTAGGGAAACACGAAACAAAGTATGGTGCTTACCTAAAAGAGAAGTTTGCAGATTATCCGTATATCAGATTTGTGGGGGGAATTTATAGTTTACGAACGCTCAACAACCTGAGGCACTTCTCTAACCTGTATTTTCATGGCCATACTGTTGGCGGAACTAATCCATCCCTGTTAGAAGCAATGGCCTCCAGCAGCCTTATATGCGCCAATGATAATCCCTTTAATAGGTATATACTTGGCGATGAAGCCCTTTATTTCACCATAGATACTCAAATAGCTCAGCATCTACAACATGTTAATAAGTCAACAGAGCAGTATCATGGTTTTATAGCTAAAAACAGACAAAAGATTGAAGAACTCTATAGATGGGACAGAATTGTTGATCAATATGCTGCCCATTTCGAGGATATATATGCCTCAAAAGTAACGGCTAATTAGCGTCTTCCAGCGTGTAAAGAGCTAGTGATACCGTTTTTAGCGGCCATTGGTTTTCTCTATTCTGTAGTGCCCTATATCAGGAATGCTGCTTTTGATAGAGGTGTGCATTGAATGCTACCTTTCCAAACCTGACTTACATGCATCAATAAGCCAGAGACCTCATCGGTTTTGAAGTAAAGCCGGTAATTTCTACCTTTATTAGGTTTTTCGCTGGTTTTTGATGTCTACTGAAATAAAGTCAGAAAGCTGGGATTGGGAAGTTGACCACCGTACAAAATGGTGGAATTTAGATCTCGCTGAACTCTGGGCCTATCGTAACCTACTATTCCGTCTGGTACGCCGTGATTTCCTGGTGAGTTACCAACAGACCATATTAGGCCCTCTCTGGGTACTCTTACAGCCAATAGTTACACTGCTAGTCTATTTGCTTGTTTTTAGTAAACTCGTTGGGGTTTCTACCGGGTCAATTCCGCCAATCTTGTTTTACTTTTCGGGTATTATCCTGTGGAATTTCTTTAGCGATAGCTTTATCTGGGTTTCCTCCACATTTATTCACAATTCTCAGGTATTCAGTAAAGTTTACTTCCCCCGCCTGGTAGTACCGCTCTCTTTAGTGGCCGGCCAGTTTATCCGGATGCTGATCCAATTAGGCTTATTAGGACTAATGGTTCTTTACTTTAAGCTTTTTCGGCAAGTCCCCGTGCAGATTAATGCAGGACTGGTGTTACTGTCTCTATTTGGTATTACAGGGCTGAGTCTGGCAACAGGTCTGCTGTTTGCGGTATTGACCGCTAAGTACCGGGATCTGGCTAATATTGTCAGCCTGGGTGTACGGATGCTGATGTTTGTTACGCCGGTTCTTTACCCCATTTCGGTTATACCCGAACAGGACCGCTGGATGATCTATACTAATCCGTTAACACCAATGTTCGAAGCCTTTCGCTATGGTTTGTTTGGGGAGGGAGATTTCACCGCTATGCAGCTGGCAGGTAGTATCGGTGGATCAGGTATCTTACTATTGGCGGGTATGCTTCTTTTTAACAACCAGAAGGAGAAGCTAATGGATGTAGTTTAGCGCGTGTGTTATGTCTAACATAGTCATTCAGGTTGAAGAGGTCTCCAAGCTATACCGATTGGGTACTATAGGTACCGGGTCGTTACGCCAGGATGTTCAGGGGTGGTGGAACACAAAAGTCAGAAAGAAAGACTCTCCATTCTTTAAGAGCGGTGGTATGCCGGCTGATGCACCGGATCAATCGTCCATTTGGGCTTTAAAGCAGGTAAGCTTTGATGTGCGTCAGGGCGACGTCTGGGGTATCATTGGGCATAACGGCTCGGGCAAATCAACACTGTTAAAGATTATTTCCCGCATCATCAGGCCTACGCAGGGGGTGGTACGCGGTAAGGGCAAGGTGAGCAGCCTCCTGGAAGTGGGAGCCGGTTTTCACCAGGAACTTACCGGCCGGGAGAATATGTACCTGAGTGGGTACATCCTGGGGATGAGCCGCCGTGAAATCAACCAGCGTTTCGATGAGATCGTGACCTTTTCGGGTATTGAGCCGTTTATCGATACCCCTGTTAAGCGTTATTCATCCGGTATGTACGTCCGGCTGGCCTTTGCCATTGCGGTTCATCTGGATGCAGACATTATGATTGCCGACGAAGTACTGGCCGTTGGCGATGCCGAGTTTCAGAAAAAATGCATGGTTAAGATGCAGGAATTTTCCCATCAGGAAGGCCGAACCATCTTATTTGTCAGCCACGACATACAGGCTGTTAGCCGCTTATGCCATCATGCGTTATGGCTGGATCATGGCGCGGTAAAGGCGATTGGTCCCATTCAGGATGTCGTTAGCCAGTACATAGGCTCCCCGCAGCTGAATTATCATCATCAGGCCTGGACCCGGCCCGATGAGGCTCCCGGTAATGAATCTGTCAGGCTTAAATCCTGCTACCTGATTCCCGACGTGGTTGATCCGGCTGTGCCGATTGATATACGTACGCCTTTAACCTTTACGTTTCAGCTTTGGGCTCTGCAAGGTAGCCTCCGGTTGGTAGTTGGGCTACGCTTGTTTAATTATAATGAAGAGTGTGTCTTAGAGGTGATGTCTCCGCATGGAGATTACCAGCAGGGCATTCTGCAGGGTGAGTTCCATATACCGGGTCATTTTCTGAATAACGCTTCTTATTATATTTCCCTGACGATTTACCAGGAGAATTGGGCACCCCTGTTCTCTCAGCGGGCCTGTGTTTGTTTTACCGTAGAAGATTACCGGGATCAGGCCAAAGTCTTTCCTGAAAAATGGCTGGGAACCGTTCGACCTGACTTTCCTGTAAAATTGGTGCAACTGGCTAAAAACAAGCTAATGATCTAACAATATATTACCAGAATACTTCTCATGTGTCAATTATTTTCCATAAATGTGCATATTTTAATGTAGCGTAAGTCTCTAAAGTGTATTAATTGTATATAAGCAGGATTTTACATAATTGTAACGGAATTCGTCGAAATTTATACTTTTTAATTTTACTGTAGTCTACTCATTCTATATCTTTATACTCCTCCTATAAGAGAATCAATATACTTAACGTCATCAAAGTATTCCAATAAGCTCTTTACCGTATCTACGTAACTTTTTATGGATGTTTCTACTCCCCTCGTCCGGCCGGATTTTACAGTCGAAAGCCGCAGGCTGAAAGTTATCTCCTTAAATATCGCTATTACTTCTTATACTAGTTTCCAGCAAACCGTTATTGGTGCGGCTCACCGGGGCGACTCGGGCGTTGTCTGTTTTGCCAATGCCCATATGACCGTTGAAGCGGCCCGGAATGCTGACTATGCCCGAGCTGTTAATGGCGCTGATTGGGTAGTTGCCGACGGAATGCCTCTGGTCTGGGCGTTGAAAGCATTATATAAACAGCAGCAGGACCGGATTTGTGGCATGAGCTTTTTACCGAATCTCCTCCGGCAGGCAGCTCAGGAAGATGTTCCGGTGTTTTTCTACGGATCTACATCAGATGTACTCGAACGAACTGCCGCTGCCTGCCAACAGCTGTTTCCTGGTTTACGCATCGTCGGCACGTTGTCTCCCCCCTTTCGTGACCTCTCTGCCCAGGAAGAAGATGAAGTTGTAGAACAGATTGTGGGGTCAGGGGCCAGACTCGTACTGGTTGCGCTGGGCTGTCCCAAGCAGGAGAAATGGATGATGCAGGTACGTAATCGCATTCCCGCTATTATGTTAGGCATTGGTGGCGCGTTGCCGGTGTTGGCGGGCGAAGTAAGCCGTGCCCCCGGGTGGATGCAGCGGGCTGGTTTCGAATGGCTTTACCGGCTCGGTCAGGAGCCCAGGCGTTTGTTTAAACGCTATGCTATTGGTAACACGCTCTATATATTATTTTTTCTGCGCCAGGCGGTGACCCGCCGGTAAATTTATCATTTGCGTATAGTTACTATTTACTTGTACTTAATAAAATGAAAAAAGCCCTCATCACCGGCATTACCGGTCAGGATGGTGCCTATCTGGCCGAACTGCTGCTGGAAAAAGGCTATGAGGTTCACGGTATCAAGCGCCGAACTTCTTTATTCAACACCCAACGCATCGATCATCTCTACGAAGATCCCCACGAAGCAAAAGTACGCTTTAAACTGCATTACGGCGATCTGGCCGACTCTACCAACATCATCCGGATTATCCAGGAAGTACAGCCTGATGAAATATACAACCTGGGTGCTATGTCCCATGTACGCGTCAGCTTCGATGAACCGGAATACACGGCCCAGGTCGATGGCATCGGTACACTTCGCATTCTGGAAGCGGTGCGGCTGCTGGGCTTAACCCACAAGACACGCATCTACCAGGCCTCTACCTCTGAGTTGTATGGAGGGGTGCAGGGGCATGCGCAGTCGGAAACGACGCCTTTTTACCCCCGCTCGCCCTATGCAGTGGCCAAACTGTACGGCTATTGGATAACGGTCAACTACCGGGAGGCTTACAATATGTACGCCTGCAACGGTATCCTCTTCAACCATGAGTCTCCGCTGCGGGGCGAAACCTTCGTGACCCGCAAAATCACCCGTGCCGTAGCCCGGATTGGTCTGGGTCTGCAGGATAAAGTTTACTTGGGAAACCTGGACTCGCTGCGCGACTGGGGTCATGCCAAAGACTATGTAGAAGCCATGTGGCTGATACTGCAACAGGAGCAGGCCGAGGATTTTGTAATAGCGACCGGAATAACCACCAGTGTCCGTGACTTTGTTCGGATGGCATTTGCAGAAATTGGTGTTGAGTTGGCGTTTGAGGGCGAAGGTGTAGCGGAGCGCGCTTTTGTAGTAAACGCAATTAATCCTGACTTCCCAATTGAATTTGGCAAAGAGGTGTTATGCATTGATCCTCGTTACTTCCGTCCAACGGAAGTAGATCTCTTGCTGGGCGACCCGACCAAAGCTATGACTAGATTAGGCTGGAAACCGAAGTACGATCTACCGGCTTTGGTCAAAGATATGATGTTAGCCGATATCGATCTGTTTCGCCGAGACCAGTTACTAGCTGAAAGTGGCCATCAGATTCTTAACTATTTTGAATAGCCCAAGCTACCTGTAACGTTTCATGAAAATGAGTGCCAAGATTTCTACTTTAGCACCGATTGTTCTTTTTGCTTACAACAGAGCTAATGAGCTTAAGCAAACTATTGAAGCGCTCCAAGCTAATTATCTTGCAAACGAAAGTGAAATTCATGTGTTCTCAGATGGCCCCCGTAAACTGGACGACATACCAAAAGTTGAAAAGGTCCGAAGGATTATTAATAATATGTCTGGCTTTAAGCAAGTTCATCGGTATTATGCTGAATGTAATCATGGGCTAGCTGAGTCCGTGATTACTGGAGTATCACAAGTATTGTTAAAATATTCAAATGTAATCGTATTAGAAGATGATTTACAAACAAGTCCTAACTTTCTCGACTACATGAACCATAGTTTAAATCAATATGAAAGTAACACTATGGTTTTCTCAATTGCAGGGTACACTTTTCCAATAAAGCGTCCTCATGATTATCCTTTTGATGTATATTTGTTTCCGAGAACAGGGTCGTGGGGCTGGGCTACATGGGCCGATCGTTGGAAGAAAGCTGATTGGGACGTGGTAGATTACAAAATGTTCATGAGCACACCAGAGCATCGCAAAGCTTTTAACCAAGGTGGTGCGGACTTAGCAAGTATGTTGCAAAGACAACAAAATGGTGAAATTAATTCGTGGGCAATTCGCTGGTGCTACAGTCAATATAAATTTGGAGGTTTAACATTGTATCCTACAATATCAAAAGTACAAAATATTGGTTTTTCTGATGAAGCTACTCACACAAAAGTCTTTAATAGATACCAGACAATACTAGATAAAGGACTTGAACGGGAATTTAACTTACCATTAGATCCAATCCTTAAAAATTATTATTTAAAGCAAGTACAGAAGCAGTTTAGTTTTAAAATAAGGTTAATTAACCGCTTAAAAACCTATATAGGTGTACGTTCAAAGAGTAACTATTTTCTAAATACAACGAGATGAGAGTGCTTTTTATCCATAACTACTATCAAAATTCTGGAGGAGAAGATGTGGTTTTTGAGCAAGAAGTAGCTATGTTGCGGGAGTATGGAATTACAGTCGAATGCTTATTATTCAATAATAACGGGTTTGATAAAGGAACTATTATAAATAAATTAAAAATTGGATACACAACAATTTATAATGTACAATCTATAAAAATACTAAAAGATGTATTAGAAAATTTTAAACCTAATATTGTTCATATTCACAATTTATTCTACACAGCATCACCCGCAATCATAAAGACTATAAAGGATTGTGGCATACCGGTAGTAATGACACTTCACAATTACCGGCTAGTATGCTCAAGTGGAATGCTAATGCGTTCAGGTGAAATACCATGTGAGAAATGCACAAACAAAATATTACCATTTGACGGGATCCGAAACAAATGTTTTCGAGAGTCAAGACTTCAGACTGCTCAGTTAACCGCAACAGTAGCTATTCATAAATTAATAGGAACTTGGAAAAGAATAGATAAGTTTATTGTATTAACAAACTTTGCAAGGGAGAAAATTTTAAATTCATCATTACGCTTATTGCCAAGCCAAATAGTTGTAAAGCCAAATGCGGTACCAGATTATGGGTATAATGAACAAAATAGCCGAGAAAATTTTTTTCTGTACGTAGGGAGGTTATCCCAAGAAAAAGGTATAAGAACTTTGATACAAGCAGCAAAAGAATATAATTTTACAATAAAAATAATTGGTGATGGACCTTTAAGGCTAGATGTAGAAAATGCCGTTCTAAATAATAACAATATTAAATATTTAGGTCAACAGCCAAAAGAAGTTGTTGTAAACGAACTTAAAAAGAGTAGTGCAGTGATCGTTCCATCAATATGTTATGAAGGGTTACCAACAATAATATTGGAAGCTTTTTCAACAGGCACTGTAGTTATTCATTCGGATTCTCCAAATTTAAACTTAATTGTAAATGAAAGTGGTTATAAATTTAAGACAAATGACTCTCAATCATTAATTGAAAAAGTTAAAGAAGTTCAAGAAACAGAAAAGAACTTAAATAAATTTAATCTATCAAGGGCTTTGTATATAGAAAACTATACAGAAGAAGCAGTATTGCAAACTCAATTGAAAGTTTACAAGGAGGTAATCAGAAGGAAGTAAATTGAGAATGGCAAGAAAACTTAACTATTAAAAATTAACAGTTGCTTTATTTCCTATTGGCTAGCATTATCAAGAAGTTAAAAAGAAAAGACCATGAAAACACTTGAACAAACCCAAAAGGTTTATAATGAAGATTATTTTAGGTACCAGCGGAAGATAGGAGAATTTGGAGGGTGGGCTAACAAAGATAAATTTCAAAAGTATATAACTTCAACTGATAAAGTTATAGACTTTGGATGTGGAGGAGGATATTTATTAAAGCAACTTAATTGCGGTGCAAAGATAGGAATTGAAGTAAATGAATCGGCACGTCAAGTGGCTAAACTAAACGGAATAAAAATAATTGGGTCTTACGAAGACGTACCAGATGAATGGGCAGATATTATAATTTCAAATCATGTACTTGAGCATACATCACGCCCATTAGATGAATTAATAGCTTTAAGGCAAAAGTTAAAGCCAGGTGGTAAAATAATATTTGTCGTACCCTCAGAAGGAGTATATCATAAATATAAAGCTAAAGACCTAAATCACCATTTGTATACTTGGAGTCCAATGTGTTTAGGTAATTTGTTTGAATCTGCGGGATATAATGTGCTGGAGTCAAAATCTTTATTTCATAGGTGGCCACCAAAGTATAGGTTAATAGCAAAGTTTGGGAAACCGGTTTTTAATACTTTTTGTAAGATTTATGGATATTTAACCGCTTCAAGTCTAGCTCAAAGTAGAGTTGTGGCTATCAAGACATAGTGTCTTGTCCTGCTCCCCTAAGCAGTGACCACTTCCTGATGGAATCTTATACTTTGTGACCTGCCCCCTTAAGCCGTAACCACTTCTTGGTGGAAGCAAGTACTTTGCTAATACATCTGAGTATTTCGGAGTAAACTGGTTCTGATTCACTCTCGGTGAAAAGGTGATATTTTCCCAAGTTCGAGGCATGGACTTGTCTCTGCTTCTGCCTGATCACTTTCAATTCACCGACCAGCACATCGGTGAAAGTACTATCCAGATTGGCCTGATAGCCACTCAGAACGTAGGCTGCTGTCCGGCATGCCAGACTCCCGCTAACCAGGTACACAGCTTCTACCAGCGAACCCTAACTGACTTGCCTATCTGCGGTAAAGCCGTTTCCCTGCGAGTTCATCTGCGAAAGTTCTTCTGTCGCAATAGCAACTGCACCCGTAAGATTTTCGCCCAGACCGCACCGGCCTACTTCTGTCCTTATGATCGTCGGCTAAACCGAGCCGAGCAGCCATTGCAGGCCATTGCCTTGCAAACCGGTGCTCGGCCGGCTGCCCGACTCTGTGCCCTAACGAGTCAGCCAGTTAACTACTCTACCTTATTGAGGATCAGCCATAAAACGGTTGTCCAAACTCAGCACATGCCGAAGCGCGTGGGGGTGGATACTTTTGCCTTTAGAAAAGGGCGACGCTACGGCGCCATTCTAATCGATTTGGATCGGCATCAACCGATCGATGTCTTACCAAACCGGGAAGGCAAGACTCTGGAAGATTGGCTTGGCCTTCATCCGGGCATTGAGTTAATCACACGAGATCGTTCGAGTGTATATGCCAATGCTATTACCACTGCTTGCCCCCAAGCTGTTCAGGTAGCCGACCGCTGGCATTTGTTGGCTAACCTTTCCGAAGTGATGGAACGCTTTCTGGACACCCAGGAGAGAACATCAACCAGTCAATCCTGGCAACTCTGCCAACACTTGATACGCCTAGGCCAGACCTGCCACTGACTGAAAAGCAGCTACCGCCCTCACTGACCTGGCACCATGACTTGTCAAAACTCATGACGACATGCCGAGTAGATCCAGCCTCCAAGCCTTATGGAAGGTATCATAAAGTCAAACAGCTTCAGGCAGAAGGCCATGGCATACGGGCGATTGCCCGGCATCTGGGCATCTCCCGCAATACGGTCAAACGCTATTGGCAGCAGGATAGCTTTATGCCCCGTCCAACGACAAAACGCTCGAACCTGTTCCTCTATGAGGGCTATCTGCACAGTCGATGGCTGGAGGGCCCAACCAATGTGAAAGAACAGTTAACGGAGATCAAAGCCTTTGGCTATAATGGTAGCTATACGATCTTGGCTAATTTTCTATCGACCTGGACTTGCAACAGTATAGTGGAGATTTTTTAGGCAGCCATTGAGGAAGTGTAAAAATAAGACTCCTGTTGACTGGGCGTCCGGTAATTCAGCACCGAATGTTTCCGTCGGCGGTTGTACCAACCCTCGATATACTCAAAGGTGGCCAACCGAGCTGCTGCCCGCGTCGCAAAATAAGTATAGTTTACCATCTCACACTTGAGTGTCTTGAAAAAGCTCTCGGCTACTGCGTTATCCCAGCAGTTTCCTTTGCGGCTCATACTTTGCTCAACCGGTAAGTTTTTTAGTTCATCCTTAAATTCCGTACAGGCGTATTGAATACCTCGGTCTGACCGGGCTGCCGGCGCAGTGAAATATAAGCCGACCGTCTATCGCTCTGTTTGTGAGAGCCATACGCCAAGCTGCCACACTTGTGTCTACCGCTTTGAGACTATCACTTAGGGCCCAACCAACCACTTTTCGGTCGGCCAGATCTAAAATCGCAGTCAGGTAAAGCCAACCCTGACCCGTAGCAATATAAGTAATGTCTGACACCCACTTTTGTCCTGGCTTATCGGCCGTGAACTCTCTGTTCAGTAGGTTTTTAGCTATTGGGTAGTCATGATTTGACTCAGTGGTCTGCACCCGGTACTTTTTATACATGATGCTGCGAATACCTACCTTCCGCATGAGTCTGGCTATGCGGTTACGGGAGGCTTTCACCCCCTGCTCGCGGAGCTCATCCGCAATCCGGGGGCTGCCGTAGCGAGATTTGCTTTTGGTATGCACTCGTCGGATGTGGTTCACCAATTGATTCTGACTCTGCTGTCTGGCCCCTACGGGATTCTTGCGCCAATAGTAATAACCACTGCTGCTTACATTCAGTACCTTACACATCTTCTCAACGGGAAATAGCTTAGCGTTTTCCTTTATAAATCGGAATATTTCCCGTCGCCCCTGGAGAAGATCCTGACTGCCTTTTTTAGTATATCGCGCTCCAGTTGTGCTTCTCGAAGCTCCCGTTGCAACCTTCTGATCTGTTGCTGCTCGTCCGTAAATGAGGTAGTGGCCGGCAGAGTCGGATCATTTTTTTTGTGCCGCTGCCTCCACTTTCTGATTCGCCCCGGATCAATGCCCAATTCGCGAGCGGCCTCTTGAATGGAGTCTTTGGCATACGATAACTCGACAGCCATTTCCTTGAAGGCTTCGTCATATGCACGTCGTTTAACCATGGTCAAATTGAAGTTTGCCCCCAAATCTGCTCAAAAAAAGTCTCCAGTCAAATGTAGCAAGTTCAACCAATCCTCGGTTAGAGCCAGAACCTGTATCGCCACCCGCCCGCAAAGCCAGCAGTTACAGCAGTCGTCGAATCAGTCGATTACTGAACCAAGTACCGGAAAACTGGTCAGCTGACGAACACGCTTTTCTGACTCACTTATTAGAGCAGCACGAATCGATTAGCCAGGTGCATGAATTAAGTGAGCAATTTCGGCAATTGATAAAGCTAAAGTCGGCGGATGGGTTAGCTAGGTGGTATGATGCGGCTGAACAAGTGTCGGCTTAGGCATGGTTTGTGCGGGGTCTTCGGCAGGATTATGCGGCTGTTGAGCAGGCGTTTATACGACCAGGAATAACGGGCAAACAGAAGGTCAGGTGAACCGCTTGTAACCGTGAAATGGCAGATGTACGGACGAGCAGGTTTCGACCTGTTACGCCGACGGGTACTATGCCGAAATTGCACTACTCACCGAAAGTGAATCAGAACCAGCATCTCCGAAATACACAATTTATAATCAGGTAAGGTTTTTTAGGGTTCTCCAAAGATTTGGAGAAAACATACGCAAATGAATTGTAAAAAAATGCTTAAGAGCTATGAAAAGACCAAAATGTTTTAATTCAAATCTAAAAAAGAAAAAGGGATGGCTATAGCCAAGAGGAGAATAAAGAATCTTTAACCTTTCATATAGATTTAGTTTAGGAGAACACCATTTCGGCGATGATGTATTACGCTCACAAAATCCAATGTATTTACGAGTAGTAATAATTTTCACTCCAAGTTTAAGAGCTCTTAGTCCATAATCAATGTCTCCAATAGCGTGTGGGTAAAAGGGATCTAAATTGCCAACTAAATGGAATACTCTTTTACTTATAAGAACACAGTTACCGTTAATAAAAGAACAATTTTGAAAAGAACCATTAGGAACAATATTATCACCAACAGAAGATCTTCCACCATATGAAAATGTTCCATCTACAGCTGAACAAAGCGCACCGCAGACGATCACAAATTGAGATTTAAAGTTCTCGCATTCAAGAAGCTCTTGCATTGCGAATGGCTCTAAAAATGAATCATCATTCAACCATAAAAAAAAATCATAATCTTTTAAGTTACTTGCATAAGACCAAGCTAAATGCATACCTCTATTCCAAAAAAGATTACCATTTCCTTTTATAACTATAACATTTGGAAAAATTAAGTTTACTGCTTCAGTTGTTCCATCGCTGCTAGCATCATCAACTAAATAAACGTCGAAAGAGAACTCTTTGATCAAAATGATTTGCTTAAAGAGCTGTTGAAGACATAAAAGTGTTTTTTCCTTTCTATTATGACAAGTTATTAGAACGGCAATTGCAAAAGGCATAAAATAAAGTATTATAATCGTGATTAATATAAAGGTGCATTGTTACGTACGGATTTGTCGTAATCTATTTTAGGGATAAAGTGATAACGTTTATCAAAAACACCTCTTATCCAAATAGTAATATCATTATCTGACATTGCCCTAAAGCGTACTGAATAGCACATGCCTATCATAATCCAAAGAAAAATATTAGAAAGGTCGAATAAACTGAAATCTTCGACCCACGCATAAGCCCAGCGAAATGTAACACAAAGCCCAATAATTTTAATGATGAAATTATTAGATTTATTAATTGCTAGATAAGAAGAGTGATAAAAAATAAAAAAGTAGAGTACCACGCCAATTACTCCAGTCCAAGTAAAAATATTTAAAATAGAAACTTCATTAGAGAATCGCTCCATCTTGCCAGTTTTTAACTCTTCCAATGCAATAGAACCAAAAGAAGCTGATTCATTCCCACGGGCAGGGGTTCTACCAAACCAATAGTAATCGTTTTTTAGAGCGGAACTTAAAACTTCGATATAAAGAAAAGTACGAGTATCAACTTTAAGGTTTTGTTCTACTTTTTCGCCAACTTCAATAGATGTAGTAGTAAACTCCTCACCTATATACTCGTCTATTTTGAAAACATTAAAGATTCCTGTTATTCCTGTATAAAAAAGGCATATCGGTAAAAGACATAAAAGTAACCGAATAAGTTCAAAAAATTTAACCGATAAAAATAGCCGAAAGTAATACAAAACTGAAAAAATAAATGGAACAATAAATTTGATTATATTACTTCTAGCTGCCAAATCACTTAACAAAACAAACAAACTAAAAGATATAATAAGAATTTTCCATTTGTTTTGAATAACAGGAAAAAATAAAAGCAAAAAGCTAATTGGCACTAAATAACGGCCTATAGCGTCTCCATAAATAAAAAAAGGTAAAAACAAGAAAAAACTTGGTAAAGCGAATTTTACCCAAGTTGCTAAGATAGTTTGAATAATTCTTTCATTACTAGACATATTGACTGCTAAAGGCAGCAAAAGAACCATTCCCATTCCAATAAGGTTTTTCCACTCCCAATAATTTTCAGCAACGAAAAGACCTCTAATAAGGCATATAGAAATCCAAAAAAGGTATAACTTTATTGTGAAGACATTTTTTCTTTTTTTATTTCCAAATATAGGATTCTTTATTTTAATAAAAATAAATAAAATTATTGCGTCCAATATCCACCAAAATGAAGTATTCCCTATAGGATATTTTGACCATTGGTTAATTGAATAAATCGAAATTAGCAATATAAAAAATGATAAAATTCTTAATAAACTCATAGCCTAGAAATTATTAAGGTGTTAAACTTTTAATCCTTTTTGCTGGATTTCCTGCCCAAACCTCATTATCTGGTATATCCTTAGTTACAACTGAGCAAGCACCTACAATAGAATTTTCCCCAATTGTAACACCTTTAAGAATCGTTGAGAACGCACCAATGAAGACATTGTCTTTAATGAAGACAGCGCGATTAGATTTATAATGATGATCAAGCTTTGAATCTTTTCGAATCGTTGGAGAGATTGCATGGAAATCAGTATCGAATATACGAACGCCACCACCAACTTTAACGAAGTTACCTAAAGTTATGTGATGATGGCATATAATAGAAGTTTGGCTAATACCTACATTATTACCAATCTTTAATTTTGCTCCTTTATCAACAAACAAAATGCAACGATTTGAACTACCAATAGGATTATTAATCAAACCATTATTCATTTTGAATCCACTGCCAATTTCACAATGGCCACCTAAAGCGATAGATACGAATGGAAGCCCTTTAGTTTTAAAATCTTGAAATTTAATATTTTGGCCATAGAAAACAATATAACAAAGAAGGTAGTCAATTACGTTTGTAATTCTACGAAAATAATTACGACAAAATTTGAAAAAGTAGACAAATATTATTCTTCGCATTAGATTATGTCGTTTATAAAAGGAGCCTTGCCTTTGCAAATTGCTAGTAAAATTTCTTTTTCTTTTTCTACATCTTCAGCCTTTTTTGTCCACCACTCTGTTTCCAAAAGAGCATTGCGTACTTCTTCTGGAAATCTATATTTAATAACCTTAGCAGGCACTCCACCTACGATTGAATAAGCAGGAACATCTTTGGTAACAACTGCTCCAGCAGCTATAACGGCTCCATGGTTAATCTTTACACCATCCATAACTATAGCCCGTGCACCAATCCACACGTCACTTCCTATAAAGATGTCTTTATATTCATGAAAGTTTATATTTTTTTCAATTACTTCTACCTTTAAAGTGTTCTTTACTTTATAGAAAACAGGAGAAGTAGAAAACAAACTTAAAGGATGTGCACCAAGGCCAATTATCACGTCATTAGAGATGGAGCAATAGTTTCCAATAGTTGTATTTTGGATTAAGGTATTTCTGCTAATATACGAGTAACAACCAACCTTACTATTGTTGATACAAGCTCCTGATAGAATATGAGAATGAATTCCAACTGTTGTTTCTGATGAAAAGCAACAATTAGGATCTATGATGGCAAATGGAAAACGGCGCCTATTTTCATAATCGCGGGCCATATCATTTGCTTTAAATAATATAGCTTTAATGAGTCCTAAAGGTGCATATGTGATCCTTGTTAATAGCTTTTTCATTGTTCTCTTTTATATCTACCAGTAACATGCGCCTTCAACAATATTGGCGTTTTGAGGTTTTTCATTCTCACCAGGGCGAACCCAATGCTCGTTAAACAAATTGACATATGGCCAAACAATAAATTTTTCCCAACGCTTTCCTTTTATTCCAAAAAGAAGTTGAGTTGCACCTGCAAGATGTACCGCTTTTTTTCCCATACGCTTTACGTGAGCCGCTAAAGGAAAGCCATATGCTCCGCATCCAATTATACAGATGTCATAATTTATATTATCAATTTGAAACTTCATCCACTTCAACGCATCAAACCAATCCTCAAATTCTGTACTTTCACCCGCAATACTTTGAACAGCTTTAACAGTGCTTAAGTTAAATTCTGGTAATAATTGATTAGAAAATAGGAACTCTCTCTTTTCGTATTGTAGCTTTATAGTTTCTGAAAAGGGGTGGACTACTAAAACGTTTTTACCTTCTAAAGCCTTTGTCCAAGGGTTAGGTGCAAAAAAAGGCTCAAGATCCTCTAAGACTACCTTCTTTGCATTTATAAGTCTATCTTCTAAATAAACTTCTTGATTTAACCAAGAGCCTAAAATATCAACTTCTTGAAGGTCATCTAGCATTAACTTACAAAATTCCTCAATTTTATTTTTTTGAGCGGGAAAAAAGCCACTCCACTTCTCCATTTGCTTAAGTGTTGAATCCTCCCACCACCATGGCAGTGAATTAGTCTTAACAAAGTCTATCCATTTTTTATTATTTTGCATTACTCCCAAATAATTTACTAGACATAGCATTTCTGTAGCTCCAATCCTACCAATCATACATGGTTCTTTGCTCATCAATCTTTGGAAAATAAGCTCATTTGAATAAAATTTATTTGAGAACATATGCCAATTTCTTCCACTTTTAACGGAATTATGGCTGAATTTAGAATATATCCCCCTTAAGGACTTTAATACTTTTATTGATATTTGGTCCATAAAATTCTATTGCTTGTTAATGCAAAGGCTAAAACTTCCATCCTCTTCTGCCAAAACCCAATCTTTAGTATTCGGATAACCATGCCAAAAGGTTATAGGACAAATTTTAATACTTCTATTCAGCAAAGCAGGTTTATACGAGAAGGAACTCCGGCTCGTTATCAATAGATCTGCATAAATCATATGTAGAAAGGACTGTTGATCATTCATGTTTAAGCAGAGATGGACGTTGCCAAATTCTTTAAAAGAACTAAACTCATCTTCTTTACCTTGTGAAAATAAGTAAACACTTACTAGTTTATCTTTGGGTATTATTTTTAATGCATTGAGTAGTACATTGTGATAATACTTATTGTCCAACCATCTCATGGTAAGATTATCATTTAGGTTTTCTTGACCAATAGCAATATCTCCCCTTCGTATATGAATTGCAATATTAAAGTTATCTTTAGAGTATATTAATTTATCTTGTTTTCTGGCTTCTGAGTTGTAGAACTTCTTTTGTAAATCGAAAATAACTCCATATTGATTATGATAAAATTGATCTTGTTCTGCAATAAACACAACTTTCTGGTCACTATAAGAACTTATAATTTTCTTTATTAATTCAATTTGGCTAAATCTATTCTCATCAAATAATGGGATACGTACCCTCCTATATCCTTGTTGTTTAACTAAGAAATCAACAGAAATTTCATTCTCATAAAAACCAAGAAAAGACTCCCACTTTTGGTTTGGAAAAGGAGTATGGGCAAAATTTAAATTAAAATAACGAGCAAACCAGTAACCTGCAATCCAGTTGGCGAGTTGATGGCCAATTCCTGCGTATTTATTCGGTATACAGGTGAAGTAATTACTTTCAGTACTTAACTTTTGAATTGGATTTGTCTTATAGTGCCAGAAAGATCTATAAAGCAAATGGTCGTAACCTTTTCTTCTAGATATAGTAACTATTCTTTGCCAAGATTTTATCTTTACCTTTTCTAAAGTTTTCTTTGCATTCATACAATGAAGCTCTTTACATGCATATTTCTTACTAAAAAACTTTTTGACTTTTATTTATCATTAAAAGCTCACTTTCTTATCCCATATCTGGTAAAAGAAGTTGAGTTTCACTAAACTTCTCCAACTCTCGGATACAAACGAATTCGCCACCTTAATTTTGTTAAAAGTATGCAAATAATTCCTATGTACCTTGCTCCTTTACTTTTATAAATATTTATTTCATGAGGTGAAAACATTCCTAATAATCCAGGATGTAGATTGTTTAAAAAATAGTATAATGATTCATAATTGTTTTTTCTCAATTCATTTATAAAGTAATGCCGTATCTCATATTTCATAAATATTTTACATGAGATATTCATTGGGCTACTTTTTAACCAATTCTTATATACATAATTAAAACGTTCTATTATATCTGATATAACTTTCTCAGATTCCGTACTTGTTGCTTGTCCTTTCACTCCATGATTATAAATACTCAAAGGTATACCACAATATACTACTGGTGTTTGTAAAGCTAGAGTAAAGAAGAAAGCAAAATCCTCATTTCTTTTCATTCCATTAGGAAAGCCACCTGCTTCTTTAAATTCTTTTTTTTTCACAACTGTTGCACTTGTATGTAAAAAAACATGTGGATTCTGGAAAAAGTCTATTTCTTTAATCATTCCAGTGTACCTTTTAGCAATTCTTACACTTGTTGATCCACCTTTGTGTTTACCATATCCCGCACAGCAAACCATACCTGCTTTAGGATACTCGCAGATTGCCTCTTTCATGATTTTAAGGTATTCTGGCTTCCATTCATCATCTCCATCTAAAAAGGCTATATATTCATATTTTGCCTTTTCAACACCTAAATTTCTTGCCGCGCTTACACCTAAGTTCTTTTGGTTTATAATCTTTATTCTTTGATCTTTTGTATATTTTTTGATTACTTCCACTCCTTCATCAGTCGATCCATCATCTACTATAACTACTTCGTAATTTTCATAAGTTTGTAAGAGCACGCTATCTAAAGTATCTTTAATTGTATGTGCCTTGTTATATAACGGTATTACTATTGTAAACATTTCTTTTTATTTTCAGCTCGTAAAAATTAAAATAATTTTCTTTTCTAAATTTATTTATACGTAGTTTAATAGCCCTTTTATTTTGGGACTTACTTCATATTTTATTCTACTTACAATCTCCAGTATTCTTTCCTTTTCCATTTTCGTAAAACCAATCATCCAAATAATAATTAATGATGAGATTGAACTTGTAAATAGAACTGCTAATAATCTTATGATACCTTCATTCATTAAAAATTTCGGCAGTATCGCTAAAATAAATATTATTCCCAACGCACTTATACAGCGTATTATAATTTCCTTTGCAAATTGATTTAAAGAAATTCCACAATACTTTTTTGTAAAGTATAGGATGTTTAAAGATGCTATAATTGAATAAAATATATAAATTATATATAAGCTATATACTTGGAATCCATATTTATATGAGTAAAAGCTTATTGGTAGAGGTAAAAGCGTTATGATTGCAGCTACGATTTGAAACATTTTTATTTTACCCACTGCAAATATACTAGATACTAATGGCATGAAAAGTTGCTCAATTAAGTTTCTAATTAATAATAATTGGCAAAATATTACTGCATAATTTGGAACAGATTTTAACCAAATTCTTAAAATGTACTCTGTTTCAACTAGGAATGGAACTAACATAAATGATAAAAGAAAAAACGAGATTTTACAACCCATATACGTAGCGTTGTGCAGTAAACTTCTATTTCCAGCACCTTCGCTTTTCATAATTGTAGGATTCAGCGCTTTTAGCATTGTCACTGAAAATACTCCAAGTTGCCCACTTACTTGACTTGCTATTCCTTGTGCTGCATTCACTTTTGGTGAAAAAAATAAGTTCATTACTATTCCTTGGCCATAGTTTGATATAATGCTTGTTGAAGAACCTAAAAAGGACCAACCTGCAAATGCCGCCATTTCTTTGAAAACTGTTAATCTGAAAAACGTTTTTACGTTCAAATTACACTCTGGGTAATTCATATGGCAATAAACCAACTTTACCATCATTATCACAAAAGACATCATTGCCATTAATGTTCCATAAATTATTAATTTATCGTATGTTGATACCATTAAATAAATCGCTATAATTAGTTTTAAAATTGATTCTATTATACCTACTATTGCAAAAACTAACATATTCTCTCTTGCATTTATTATAGCTTCATATGGAACTGATATTATTGTAAATGCTGTATTTAAAATAGATACAAAAAAAATAATTTTAGTAGCATCTACCCTTTCTTCAGGTATTTTAATAAAGTTTGAAAAAATAATGTTACTTATACTTTTTAAAAAGATTATTAGAAAAGCTGCTATTATTAAATGGAGAATTAAACTAACGTTAAAAATTATCTTCAAATCTTCTAATTCTTTTTTTCCTTGTGCAAATGATATAAACCTTTGAGTTGCTACTGCCATTCCAGAGTTTAGAAAAGCTAACATGGCTACAAACCCACCTATAAGGTTATATATTCCATAATCTTCTGTACCTAAGGCTTCTAATATTATCCTTGTTGAGTATAACGATATAAATATAGTTATTGCCATTCTGGCATATAATATACCTGTATTCGTTAAAACCCTTTTCGCTATGCTCATTCTTAATATTTTTTACCAAGCTTTATTATCACCTTTTAACATTTTTTCTAGTGTCCATCTACATACATTTAAATCTAATTTAAATGACTGTCGATTGATATACCAGATATCCAATTTAACTCGATGCTTCATATATAATAATTCTGATGTTTCACCTCTTAGCCCTCTTACTTGTGCTACTCCTGTAATGCCTGGTTTTACTTTGTATCTTTGTTCAAAATCTGGTATTGTTTGCCAGAATTCTTGGTCATGTTGTATAGCATGCGGCCTTGGTCCTACTATACTCATTTCTCCATACAAAACATTTAGAAACTGAGGCATTTCATCTAGATTGGTACGTCTTAGAAAACTTCCGAAGTCTGTCACTCTCACATCGTTTTTCGTCGCTTGTTTAAATTCAGCATTCGGATTGTGCTTCATTGTTCGAAATTTTAAACAATTAAATCTTCGCCTTCTGTGGCCTGTTCTTGGTTGAACATACAATATTGGGCCAGGCGAGTCTAATTTTATTATCAATCCAAAAAGAGGTATCATCCACGTCAAAAGAAATACGGTGATTACGCTTGATACTATTACGTCAAACAACCGCTTACTCCAGATTAATTCATTGGATAATTTAACGTCTTTGAGACTCTCCTTCCGATTAAATTCCTCACGGTACTTTATAATGTAAGATAACATTGCTTAAACTTTTAATATTAGTTTTGCAATACACTTATTTCGATATTTGTCTTTGTAAATTCACCTTTTTTTTAATAAAGATTTTTTTGATCCTACTTCTGGTCCATCATTATAGTAGCCATAATTAGAACTATAATAATATGAGTCTCCACCTCCTACTCCATTAAGAATTACAGTAAGTTTTTGAAATCGTTGTTCCTTATACAAAAGGTCAATCATTTTTAAACAATTTTTTGGAGTATGATCATGGCGAACCATAAAGAGCGTTGCATCTGCATATTTCGCAATCAACTGAGCATCTGTTACCAAACCAATTGGAGGGGAATCAATGATGACATATGCAAACCGCTCCCTCAATTCTGTAATTAATTTTTGTAACCGTGTGTTTGCCAACAGTTCTGCAGGATTTGGTGGTATCGGACCGCTTGTGATTATCCAATAATTATCATAACTACCCACTGGTTGAAGTATTTCATCTAAAGTGGCTTCACCAATTAAATAGTTGCTTATACCTAAATTATTGTGCATCCCCAATGAAGTATGCAATTTAGGTTTCCGTAAGTCCATCTCCAGTATAACTGTAGGCTGGTCTACAAGTGCCAAACTGGCTCCCAGGTTCATTGATAAGAATGACTTACCCTCTCCGGATATGCTTGACGTGAATAATAGTACCTGGCTTGTATCTTCATTACTGCGCAGGAACTGGAGATTGGTTCGTAATGTCCGGATTTGCTCTGCTATAACTGACCGACTGCGTGGCATAACAACCATGGCCTCTTTCGATTTATTCTCTACAATTTCTCCTAAAATTGGTACTTGCGTGACATCCTCCACATCTGAGCGTTGCAGCACTCTATTTTTTATGACATTTCGAAGCGTTAGCAACCCTATTGGAAAAAGTAGGCCGAATAATCCAAAAACGGCAAAAATGTTTCTCCTTACCGGTTTTATTGGCCCTATAGCCCGAGGTATATCAATGACCCGGCTGTCAGATACTGCGGATGCGTATGAAAGAGCGGTTTCCTCCCGCTTTTGTAGGAGATAAGTGTATAAATTGTTTTTGATTGACTGCTGACGGGTTATATCCAGCAGTGCTCTTTCCTTCTTTGGAATCGACCTGATTTGGCCCTCCAGATGGCGGCTGACGGCCGTAAGTTGCTGACGATTACTAGTCAGTACCTGCTTCATGGTTTGGATATTCTCGGATATACTTTTCTTTGTATTACTTATCTGTGTATCAAGAGATAGTAATATTGGGTTATTCTCATGGGTAGTACGGGCAAGCTGGCTCCGCTGTAATTCTAAATCAGTTAGTTTGGTCAATAAACCCAACAGCAGCGGATCACTAACACCTAAGGTAGCCGGAGTTATACCCTGTCCATCTCCCCGGCTATGGATGTATCGCTCAATATCACTGAGGGAGCTAAGCTGAATGTCCACCTCATTTAGTTTCTGGTCGTTTCGTTGAATTGTCTGCAGGAACGCATTGGACTGCTGACCTAAGTCTGAAATTCCTTCTCTGGATTTAAACAGTTCAACATCTTTTTCAACACTGGATAACTCGCCAGAAATTAGGCCTAATCGGTCTTCGATAAATTTTAGTGTGTTGGAGGCTACCCGATTTTTATCTACTACAGCCGCCTGATTGTATTCCTCTATGAGTTGATTCAACACGGCCTGTCCTTTTTCCGGCACTTCATCTTCCAGACTCAAAACTAAAACTGTTGCCGTTTTATTGGCGGGTTCTACATTCAACCGGCCAACATAGCTGTTTACCGCACTCGCTCTGGGCATAACCCAAATTTTAATTGGCTCTATTTTGGCGCTTATTGACTGGCGGGTAAATATCCGTAACTTACCATAAGGCGTTAGAATACTCTGGTTGACGGGATACGTTACATCATTTATTCGGATTGTATTAGTATTTGTAAATGATACTGTAAGCAGTGTAGAATATAGCGATGGCAGCGGCTTCTCTACTAGTAACCGAATTGGAGAGGCATCATAGATTTCCTGATCCCGAAAGCGAGTTGGCTGGTAATAATGTACATCTAACCCTAATCTATTCACCACTTTGTCCATAAGCGAGTAGGTTTTCAGCACTAGCACTTCATTTTCTACCACCTTTTTCGGTGCAAAGTTGTCCAGCTCTTCCATGACGCTCCGGCCGTACATACCTTTCATCTCATCTTTGATCAACAACTCCGCCTGCACTTTGTAAATGGGCGGCTGATACAAGAGGTAGACGTAGGCAGCCGTCAGCGCGGTAACCAGAGACAGCACAAACCATGGCCAATACTTCAGATACCGCATCACAATCGTCCGGACATTGATCGTATCATCCAGATCATAGACCTGATATTGGGTATAAGGGTAGTTGTTAGTAGACATACAGGTAAGCTGAAAAGGTGAACTAGTACAGCAACTATAGTTTAAGTTCTAAAAAACTCTGGTAGTAATGATGGCTATTATGGATAGGCCGCTCAGAACAATGGGAATTAATTGGTTAGTTCGGTCTGCATTTGCAGCCCTGGCTTTAGTAGGCTCCACGTACACGACATCATTGGGATGGAGGTAGAAAAACGGAGACCTGAAAACATCCCGCTGTGTAAGGTCGATCCTAGAAAAAATACGTTTACCATTTTCTTCCCGGATTACCATGACGTTGTCCCGCCGGCCAAAGATGGTAATATCACCGGCAAGACCTAAGGCTTCCGTTAACGTAATCTGCTCATTAGGAATGGAAAATAGCGCAGGCCGGGCTACTTCGCCTAAGACAGAAATTCGGAAACTAAGGTTGCGTACATTGACTGTTGGTTCTTTCAGGAAATTCTTCAATTTCTCTAATATCCGTTCGCTCGCTTCTGCCGTCGAAAAGCCTACTACCGATATTTTACCCATCAACGGTAATGTAATGTTGCCGGAAGGGTCTACTAAATAGCCGGTAGCACTGGGCAAAGGAGCGTTGCCTACACTAGATTGAGAGAGCCGTTCTGCACTGCCAATAGTGGAATAAGGATTAAAAAAGGCAGCAGCCTCAGGGTTCAAACTACTTACTTGCACGGATATAATATCACCTGCCTTTATTTTCGGTATATACGGGGAGGCAATAGCCAATGTATCCGTTGCACCCTGTGTACTCTGGAAGTATAAAAGTTGCTTAGTTGATACACAACTTGAGAGAAAAAAGGTTAACATCCACAATGCAGTACTCATTATGAGAAGCTGCCTTTGTTTTACCAAAGTAAAAATATTCATAAGTACAAGTTACTGATAGTAAACCCAACATTTTATCAAAAAGAAAGCTTGATAAAATATAGTTGACCCTTAATTGAAGTTACGTTGAGGTATTAGAATAATCCAAATAAAGCCTGCTTTATAACAGTAGGCTTTATATGTGTCTGATTATAGGGTAAATATATATATAACAGAGCAGTTTTAAATAAGGAAATTGAAAAATTTGGAGCCGAAGTAGAGTAAAGTTATAGGTTTACTTATAATCAGGTAGTTACTAAAGGTTAAAAAATGGTTAACAACTCATAAGCAACAATTTTGGCTATTTATCGTACTAACAAGATCCGGCCTGCTCTGCTAACTTTCGTTTGCTTATTGAAGAGGCAGTCTTCATACTCAAGTTTATACAGGTAAACTCCGTCTTCCGCAGGACTTCCTTTGTATTGACCATCCCAATTATTATTTAAGTCCTCGGTGATGAAAACAAGACTGCCCCAACGGTCGTAAACTTTAAAATTGGGGGATGACAGCCTTTGATGATGAATGTATAGCACATCGTTTACGCCGTCATTGTTAGGCGTAAATACATCCGGTACTTTAACATCAGCTACGCATTGCTTCAACTTTATATCATCTAAAGCAAAATCATTGCCTCTACCGCCTGCTACATTTGTAAGTAGACGAATGGTGATGCTATTTGATGGAGCAAAGAATGTAGTAGAGAATTGATGCCAAGTTGGAGTTGTTGTTGATATAATCTTGCCAGTATCAAAAGATTTTATTAGAACGCCATCCAATGTTTTTATTTCAATAGTAATTTCTGGTGGGGGCATATAGGGTTGGCTTAGATTTAAGAGCCAAAGTGAAAGCTCATTAAAATTATCAGGGCATAAACCTGTTACTGACTGCTTGTAAAACTCTCCTTTGTGATATCCACCATTAAAGAATAGCATATTGCCTCTTTGATCATTTGGAGTATGATCTTCTGGTAATACATGCCAATTATAACATACCTTGCTTGCTGAGTTAGCTATGCTATATTGCCCATCTAATGGGCAGCCTGAAACAAATGTATAATATGTGTTACCTTTAAAAGGCTCCATATCTCCACTTCCAAAAGTTTCATTAAGTATAACTACCTCTCGATTTTGGCAGAACTGTCCGAAGCAGGGAGGTATGGGCAGGTAAATTGATAAAAAGATTAGAGTGGTAATATACCTGCTCCTACCGAGCTCGGCTGCCTTTACTAGAAATAAATTATTGAACAAATCCATTAATATTCGACAGATGTATTGAACTTATCTATTCTGGTACAACTGATATTGATTACGCAGATACCCATGATGATACTGGCGAAGCAGGGCATCGAGCTGGTTACCTACGCGGTAAAGTAACTGCATATTATTACCCTGGCTATAGGCGTATTCCCAGCGAAACTCTTCGGTCGTACGAATTCGGGCTCTTTGCGTTTGAGCAATTCGGCCAGGTGGAATTGGTACGGCAAAATTAAAACCGGCATTGGTGCCGTCAGACATTTTAGAGACAAACAGCCCAATTTCTACATTGGTAAATTGCCGGATAAAGTCCAGCCGTATTCCGCGGTTTTGATACAAATACTGCCCTCCTGATAACTTGATGGTTATATCGCGCGACATAACCCGATAAGCTACATCCGCCAATAGCAGCAGTTGTTTCATCGGCTCATAATACAGCAGGAAGGTTTTCGGGTAGTAGTAGAAACCTGTGAGGCCGGTTTCCAACCCGAATGACCAGGGCCTGGTTAGATCAGTGTATCGGTACTGCGCATTGACGCCGTACTGATGACTGTAAAAAAGGCCCGCTGAAAGACTGAAATAGTTGCGATTATCTAAGGCCAAAAACTGATTTAAGTAAATGGGAGCAGGTCGAATGCTGCGTGGCTCATTATCTAGGCGGTTAACCAGGGGGAAGGTTACACCCCAGTTTAGCACTAGCCCTCGTCTTAAATAGAGTTGACTTTGTAAAAGTAGGTTGATCTTATGTTGAAAAGGCTGTTCCCGGAAGCCAAAGAATGCCATGTATTCCGGATGAAGGCGAAAATCGAATTTATATTGATTCCATCGGAGTGGATTAGCCCGATAATAAGCCTGTCGTTCGGATTTGGAGAGAATAGTAGTTCGGAATGAGGTTCCTAATTGATAACTGGCGATGGGTACACCCTGGTAAAGGGGTACGTACTCAGTACTGTCATTGGCGGATAAGGCTTGCTTTGCTTCCAGCAAGCCAAACAAAGGATTGCGGTATAGCCGCTGCTCATAGAAAACCTTGTTAGCTAACTGGTCAACAGAGATGTTTTCTAAATTTTTCAGTAGTTGAGCTCGCTGCCTTAGGCTTACTTCCTGCTGAGCTTGGCAGAAAAACCCGTTTAGAAGACTTCCAAGTAGAAGCCAGTAATTAGTTCGCTTCATCAGGAGTTGTAAGGCGTTTCGGCAGTCGCAGTAAAGAGAAAGTATACGAAGTACCAAGCGTAACCTGGTCGCCATTGAGTAAGCCAGCCTGCACAGTCCAGTCTTTAAAGAGGGTAACGTATACCCCAACATTCAGATGCTGAGAGTCCCACTCAGCCATAATACCTCCTTTTCGTTTATAATTTATATTGATACCGCCAAATGGACCGGCCAAGTAGTAGTAGGGTCTATCTCGCTTATTCCGAATTTTATAATCTGAGAAGATGTTAACACTTCCAAAATTTAGATCTTTATCGTCTCTATAGACATAATACGGACTACTGTACCCAGCAGTAATCTCCGCAGTTAAGGTTTCTGTCAATCTAACGTTTTTTGTTGCAGCCAGTGCATAAGTAACCAATGATTGGTCAATTCCAAATGGAGCAGACAGGATTAGGGCTATAGATGGACGTAAGACTTTCTCAGTAAGAAAGCTATACTTAACATCTAGCTGCCGATCACCAATACCTCTATCTTGAAAACGAATAGGGCCATTGGGCCGTAGAAGGTTAAAGTTTATTTCTAGCCTAGGTAATAATGCCAAATTGACAAAGTAAATATTTTCAGAATTACGGGTATTGAATCGGAAGGAGTAGTGGATAGGAACATGAGTAACTCCAACTGAAAATGTGCCATCGTCCAGAACTTTGGCCGAGGGTATGAAAATGAGACCTGGCTTGCCAGAGACGTTTACCTGTGCACGCAAGAAAGAGGGGTAACAAATGAACAGTATGATAATAAAAGCAGAAATAAATCTGTTTATTATACTTCTAGGTAGTCTGTGCATCACACGGTAATTCATATTAGGAATGCAAAGTTAACTATGGACGTTAAATCAACTTTGTCACAAAAAAACTCCAGAGTAATGGTTAATTTATAACCTTACTCTGGAGAAACCATATATAAGCAACAGAGATGCTATAAAATTATACTTAGTTTACTTTTCCCTGATTATGACAGCTTGTAAGATCGGCGTTTCTGAGGTTAGTTAATGAAGTCATTGCCGAATTGTAGTTTGATTGTACACTTGCAATATCGCTATCATATGTCTGTTTTGCTGCATTCCTGTAAGCAGTCCTTCGATCGCTAGTGTTACCCGCAAGACAAGCTACATATTCTTTATCATGCCATGTTGAAGCAGTTGCAACTGTAGGAGTTGCAGAAGACTTTTTATATTGAGCTATTTCAGAATTTTTAACTGTATTATACATTAAAATAAGTGCATTTCGTTCCTCCAGGTTAATCATTGTACTTGTTGAACTAGTAGGATAACTAGTATTATATAGTGTGTTTATAGCACTTACCGCAGCATCATAAGCGGTATAAGCATCCTTGATCAAACCAGTTGATGCATTGGCTGTTCCTCCATCAGTACCAAATTTAGTGCTAGCTACACCTTGACAAGTCGCGATATCAAAAGTTCCAGAAGCAGCTGCTGTACTTGTGTTGTACTTAGTCGTTATAGCGTTTATTTGCGCGTTATAAGAATTAGTTAAGCTTAGTGTTGCACTATTGTATGCGGTATTAACTGCTGCCTTACAATCGTTTTGTACTTGTGGAGATGGATATGACTGGGCTAGCTGCGCTGCTGATGGGGATGCTGCATTTGAAACTGTCGAGGTTGAACTCGCATAGGTAGTAAACTGCTCAGCAGTCAGTTCTTTCCCATTTATAAAATATTTTGGTAATGAGATAGCAGGTAAATACTGCTTCATTGAAGGATGATTAGCAATAGATTGAAGCTTAGCTTTAATGCTTGTGGGTAACTCTCTATTTCTATCTACATACTTAACTAGTTCAGCGGCCTCAGCTTCAGTTACAATAGAATTCATAGCGGCTAATGCTTGTTTAACTGTTGACGGCATTTGCCCGGTTTTAATCATTTCCTGTAAACCGGTAGTAACAGCAACTAATTGAATTGATCTTTGCATGTTTCCTTCTGTAATCTCGACAGAAGGTGTAGACGGTTCAATCTCCGCTAATTTTACCTTTGATACATAATCAAACTTTTTCGCATAGGGCGAGACTCGTTCAGCATCTTGGGTGGTACAGTTATAAAGAATTGTACCAAGTAGCAGGCAGGAGGCCCAAAATTTGTTACTTTCAGTGAGGAATTTCATAAGGTAATGTAGTATAGTAAATGGTCGGTAAGATGCTTGATTAAACGTGAAAAGTATTTGAGTAATAGAATATTTGGGTTGGCTACGAATTAATTCGTTTTAGCCAGTAAGTATCAATTATAATTGCTATTCGTAACGATGAGTGATGCGAAACCTGTAGAACGTACGAGGACTAAAAGTGGAGTTAAGATTAGCATTAACGGAGGAAGTAGATTTCCCTGGCGTTTTTTACTAACTCTTCTTTCAAGTGTACGGTGATTACAAGCATCAGCTTGATTTATTGATAGCAATTATACATGTTACAAGAATTCGTTACTAAAAATCAGTGTATTAAATTTTGCATGTAACGATTATTTTAAAAAAAGTTATATATATTAATTGATAAGTCATATTGTTAAAGCTTAACTTCTGGAATCTCGACTAAAGCAAGTTACAAATTCCGGTTAAGAAAGAGAAGGTGGAGGCTTTACCGTTTCCAGGGCAATTTTCAAGTAGAGCTTAAGAATGCGTAAATGAACCTGGATACTGCTGGAGTTCAGTTGCAGAGCCTCTAACACCTGAGAATGGGTACTCTTATAACTACGGGTAAGGCGCCAGACCTCCCTGGCCGCCCGGATGCCGTAAATGGCCCAGAATAATCTTGCCTGCTGCATCACCTGCTTCTTCTTGTCTTCCGGTACATACTGCTCAATAAATTGCATAACCGTGCGAATATCCCGCAGCGCCTGCCCTGTAAGCAGTTTATCACTGGAGATGGAGCCGAAATGGTTACGATACTCAGCCAATATATCTGGAGTATAGATTACAGGATAATCGCGGGCGATGCGTACCCACATCTCCCAGTCTTCGCCATACGTTACGCCGTAAAAACCACCCAACCGCTCATAAACCGACCGCTTCACCACCATATTTACGTACTGAAGGCGATTCTTATGAGCAATGCGCAACAGCCAGTTATCCAGCAGGCCCTCTTTTTCCATCTCCGTATCCCGGATAGAGGTACGTTTGCCCCGCATGTCAATGTATTGATACCGGCAAAACGCGGCTCCCGCTTCCGGAAACTGGTCAAATAATTCAGTAAACTTGAGATAAAAGCCTTTTAGCACCCGATCGTCGCCATGCAGCAGGTGCACTAGGTGACCGCGAGCGCGGTTAAGGCAGGTTTCAAAATTACGCAGGCTACCTACATTCTCCCGCTGCCGATGGTAGGTTACCCTACCTTTGCCGATCTGCTTTACCAGGGCTTCTACATCCGTATCTGTGCTGGCATCATCAATTACCTCAATCTGCATCCGGTCTGCCCCCAGGTCCTGAGCCAATACGGATTCCAATGTTTCGATCAGGTAATCGGAACAGTTGTAGGCCGGTATCATAACAGACCAGAGTGGCCGGTTAGACTGGTCTTCCAAAGCAGGAATCTCAGGGGGAGAAGTCGGTATTCTACTCATGCTGATAGGCTAATGGGCAAAATTAGGGGTAAATTTCCTGAATTCCGGTTACATGGGATAGGTGAAAAGATTAATTATGAATTAAAATTAGTGGTGTGTTCCATATAATTGGCCTCTTCCGTTAGCGTATAGGCCTTTTGGATCACTTTATACATCCAGGTGCCGGCTTGAAACAGATAGATGACAATGTGTCCGGCAAAAGAGCCTATAATAAGGGAGACAATTGTGCCAAAAACATAAATGGGGTAGTTGAGCCAATTTGTGGCAGACCAGGTCTGGGAAAAGAGCCAGTATAAACAAAGGCCTGTCAGTAAAATTGTAACACAAATTACAGTGGTAAATCTCAAAAACTTCATAGTAAAGTTTTCCAATATGTTTGATATTCAGTTACGGTTTAAGCCAGGCAAATATGAAAGCTACAATAAGTTCTAACTTCCAAGTATAAACTATGTGCCTATCAGTTTACAAATATTTGAAAAATTCTGATACTAAGGTAGTCCTGCTGAGTCTTTTTATTTTTCGGTAGTATACTTAAAATAATTCATCATATATTTATATTTGTTAAAATAACAAAAAAGACGCTATCTGTTTATCAGATAGCGTCTTATATAAAAATGAGGTAAGTTGTTCCGGTGACTATATGCAGTAAGCCGGTTCAATGCAGGTCTTGCTGGGCCCGCTGGGATTTTTTGTGGAGGTCAATACGGTACCAGATCAAGAGCGCCACATGCCCAACTAAACTCCCTACCACAATGACTGCGATCGGGGTGATAACGCTCAATGTTAGTTTACCCCAAAAAACCAGATCCCATTCGTGGTTAAGTATCCAGTCATACGTAAAGTATCCTGCCAGGAGGGTAACCGAGAGAACCAGTAGATATCGTGTTGTATGATTCATAACGTCTTGAAAAAATAACACATTGTGCTAGAATCAGAACGCTTAATTTACGTATATAGTTTATAACCAATATAGTTTATAACCAAAAAGAATCACATTATAAAATACAAAAATTATACCCAACGGGATGGCTATCAAGTGTAACGGATTGCCTTGCTAACCAGCAAGGGCGCGTTTCATAAAGGGTCTCCCCATTTTGTAGTAGTATCATAGACCACCTTGCCAAATCGGTTTTCTTCAACAAACCAACAGGCAAGGCAACCAACTGTTAGCCTACCATGATCCTCCTGCACATTAACATGGCTTATATCGGTAATTTTAATCCACCCAGTATGACTTGTTCTGGTTGTATCATCAGCAGTCTTAACGGCATCAGCATCGATAAAATCTGGTGACTTATAGTTTGGAGCTAATTTATAAGCAACGGGTTCTGTGCCCAAATGATGGTTGAATACAATGACCCATACACTTTTTGAGGAATAATTACGGATTTGTCCATTCACCTTGATCAGCTCTCTCAACTTAGGCAATACATATGAAGGACGACCCAGTGAAGAGACAAGTAGTAAGATTGCTATGGCAATAATGGCGAGTCCTATGTATTTGTTAGCCATAGGTCTTTTGATAAAATTATAATGAAACTACTATGCTATATGCAAGATAACCAAAAATCAGGAGCTCTATAGTGCCACCCCCCACTTCGGGCTATAATCATAGGTAATCATGTTGAACACCCGTTCTTCATCCGGAGAGCAGGTAAAGCAGTTAATTTTCAAGGCATTCTTTGTGTCATAGACATCTGCCCTCGAGATATCCCGGATTCTCACCCAGTCGGAATATCCCTCAATCGGAGTTCCATCAACGGCTCTGACAGCATCTACATCGATGACAGCAGGGGATTGTTGGTTGGGAGCTAACAAATGGGCTTTCAACGATCTCTTCTGTGAAACAACTACCCAAAGCACTTTAGACGAATGGTTACGGATACGCCCATTCATCTTAAATCTCTTCTGCAACGGAGCTATGATAGCTTTTTCGTTTAAATGCTGACAGCTTAAGGATATAAATACTAGGGTTGTAGAAGCTATGAAAACAAAGATCTTGGTTTTTAAAAGCATAATAAATCTCAAATTTTTGCGAAGTAGATCACAAATAATCTTTTCAAAACCTGAAAAGGAGCCTGGTTAAATATAGACACACCAAAATTGCCGATAGATAGGGTTTATGTATAACGTCCTCAAAAGCTGATAAACTTAAAAACTGGTATTCTGCACATTAGTATCGTTTTAGTATTACTCACTGGCTTTGGTGTTAGGAAAACTAGTGAGTAAGAGGCAACCCGTTGTAATCATGACTTAAAAAAAAGTTTACAAAAAAACAGTTTGGAATGGCAATACTCCTAACTTCATCATATATTAGCACCCGAAACAATTGAATTAAGAGTAAAGTTAGAACAACCCGGCCATCTTGCGGCCGGGTTTGTCTTTTGTTTAGCTTGAGGGCACAGATATGTTGTATTCTCACACCATAGCATCTCTCAACTGTTGACCCAGCCACACATTTCTCTTAGGAAATAAATAGCCTTGCATGCAAATCCGTAAGCAAACCAAGAGGCACGTACAACTAGATTTAGTTATAAGTGCCTGATACTAAAGGCGGATCCCGATGGATTCGAACCCCAACCCTCGGCTTATAAGGCTAATATCAGGTTGAGCAATAAAAAACCTTCTAGCGCTTGAGGTTGTCTGTGACGGAAGTGATGATCAGAAAAGCAATTTATTTTTAGTCATGAAAATCGGCTGTGGCTTATTATCGTTTCCACTCATTCATATAAGTTACCCTGACGATTTAGACAAACGGTAAGGGCAGGCTTGATCTGTAAGAACAAGCCAAACCCACTATTTGGCTTTGAGCAGTTGGAAGTCAATTTGGCGAATTTGGATTATAGAGCGGTATAGGTGAGGACAAGATCCGACATATGGGAAATAGGGTCCCATCTTTGGTTTCTTCCTTTTTTGATTTTGATTTCTATAATGAGATTGAAACCTATTTCAGGAGCCTACCCAGATTTATAACTACTTGATCATCCATAACCATTGGCTAGCCGCTGGAGCCGACCAACCAGACGGAAGACCGGACCCCACACTGAGGTACTCCCCACTGTTTAGAAAAAAAATGGGGGATTCAAAATGAAATGACTTCGGATGCAGGGGCTTCAGCAACCTGTTTAGGGCTACCTAGCCTTGCTTCAAAACTAAGAGCAAAATCACCACCCTTGTGTTGAGAAGCCGATCGGAAGGGGTGTAAACATAACCACCCCATGCTAAGATTCAAAGACCGCTTTGGGTGTTAGGCCCCCTAAAGCCGAATGAGTACGCTGCTCGTTGTACCAGTGGATATACCATTCCAGTTGCTGATAGGCTTCCTGACCATCCCGATAGCTTTTCAGGTACACTTCTTCGTATTTCAACGACCGCCAAAACCGCTCCGTAAACACATTGTCGATGGCCCGCCGTTTGCCATCCATTGAGGGAATCTGTGATAAAAATTGTAAAAATGACGGTCTTAAAATAAGTTATTTTTTATATGAGGTAGTTAGTCCCTGTCCGACAATCTGTGCAACAATTGAAAATGTTTTGCAACTTGTTTTGCAACCACAACAAAAAAGCCACTTAACATTTCTGCTAAGTGGCTTATTATCAGAGCTCCCGAAGCTGGGCTCGAACCAGCGACCCTCTGATTAACAGTCAGATGCTCTAACCGACTGAGCTATTCGGGAATCGTGGTGCAAAAGTACGCCCAAATGGTATTCTGCGCAAGCCCTGTGGCTAAAAAATGTTGTTTATTTTTGCTTCCTGCTACTTCCCCGGCACTAAATCCGTGATAGTCAATAGCAACCTCTACCGCGCGGGATTCCCAAACGCGTCGGGCCGGTTGTGCGGTACATTCTGCAGGATGATCTCCTTGATCCGACGGGCGTCTCCCTTGGAAAAGTTTCGGATAACAATTTCCGGACGAGCCCTGGGAATGATCCGGATCGTGGCGAAAAACATCCCGTTGTCAATCTCTACGCCGGAAATGTCGGAGTAGAATACAAAGTTGTCAGTCCCGCCGATCAGCTTGGTCACACGAAAGGTAACACCCTTGTCGTTGAACTCGACCACATCCTGCCGGACCGGGTCTTTCAACATGCTTGATCTGAAAACCTCTGCCATGGTTGTTTCCGTTGTAATGTTTCTGGTCTAAAGCTCAAATAAACATACTTTCAGGCAATCAACGCTTACTTTTATGTACCGAGACGTAAATTAATTTCTTGGTTTCAAAAAACGGCTCGTCAAAATAGTCGGATAATTCGTAGATGCGATAGCGGTCTTTGACCTCGCTCAGTTCCTCGGCCAGGTCTCCGCCTTTCAGGTACAAAACCCCGTTGGGGATGCTATTGTTACCCTCCTTCCGGATTTTGTACCGCACCCAGCCCAGAAAGGGATTTAGCCGCGTAACGGCCCGGCTGACTACAAAATCGTAGGAGGTGTTCATGTGCTCTACCCGTACCTGCTCAGCCTTCACGTTGGTCAGCCCCAGCGCCTGCGATACTTCGTTTACAACTTTGATCTTCTTACCAATACTGTCGACGAGGTGGAAGTCGGCGAGGGGGAACAGAATGGCCAGCGGAATGCCCGGAAACCCGCCACCGGTACCGACGTCCAGAATTTCGGTGCCGGGGCGGAACTCAACCAGCTTCGCAATGCCCAGCGAGTGCAGGATGTGCTTCTCGTACAGGTGTTCAATGTCCTGCCGCGATACCACATTGATCTGCGCGTTCCACTCGCGGTACAGATCTCCCAGGGCGGCAAAGCGATCGTACTGTTCGGCGGTCAGTTTCGGAAAGTATTTTTTGATCAGATCAACACTCATCGCCAGGCAAGTTTTCGGCGTCGGCGGAAAAAGGTGGCAACGCCCATGACTATATAATATAAGGATAACAGCGCATCCATCAGCGAAAGGGTGTACCAGCCAACGGTACGGCTCAGCCGGTAGCTGATCCGCCCGACCACCAGCCAGAAGGCCAGCAACCGGAAGCCGAAGAGACCCAAAGCGACCCAGAGCAGCGTGGTCGGGGTCACAAACGGTACCAGCGCGGTCATGACACCCGCCAGCAGCCAGGTCATCACGTGCGAACCCGTCAGCAGGCCGAGCCGCAGCTTGTGCGCAGGCTTGTACAGCCGGCCTACGCTTAGGTGCCGGCGTTTCTGGTGCCGCCATTCCCGCCAGGTTTCTTTCGGGGCCGACCAGGTAAAGGTGTCTTCGTGGAGGCTGACGGCCGTGTTGCGGGCGTTGGCGGCTTCGTTGATAAACAGGTCGTCGTCGCCCCCCAGAATGCGCATGTGCGAGTAAAATCCCCGGTTGTCGAAGAACACCGACCGGCGGTACATCAGGTTGCGGCCCACGCCCATATACGGACGGCCCGCCAGCGCCAGCGACAGGTACTGCACGGCCGTAAACAGGGTTTCGCTCCGGATCACCCAGTTCAGCAGGCCCGGCTGGTGGTGGTAAGGCGATACCCCCAGCACAATCTCGGTCCCGGCCTTACTCAGGTGAGCGGCCATGCCGGCAATCCAGTGCGGACTGGCCGGCCGGCAGTCGGCGTCGGTCAGCAGCACCACGGGGTGCCGGGCTTTTTTCAGGGCTATTGTCAGGGCGTACTTCTTGGGCGTGACGTGCTCGTGTTCGCGGTCGATCCGGAGGTAGCGGACGTGTTGCAGTTGGGTCGTAACTTCCTCCAGGTAATCCAGGGTGCCGTCGCGGGAGCGGTCGTCCATTACCAGCACCTCAAATTCGGGATAAATCTGCTGGTCGAGCAGGGGGAGGAGTTCTTCCAGGTTTTCGCGTTCGTTCCAAGCGCAGACTATGACTGTAACGCCGGGCACCGCTGTGCCGGGTACCGCCGTACCGGGCATTGTCATACCGGATACCGCGGTGCCGGACATCGTCATGCCTGATGAGGGGCGGCCGGCTGCCGTTATACCGGAGAGGGAACTGCCCGGTACGTCGGTCGTCAGAAGCGGATTCGCTGCGGTAGCGGATAGCATCGGGGTACCGGTCTGGGCTGCCTGGCCGACAGGAAGGTCGGGGGTACGGTGCAGCGCCGTTCGCGAATAAATAAACACAATGTACACAAGCTGTATACTGATTGCTATCAGCCACAGTACCAGCACCACCGTTATCACAAAAGCTCGTAGAGGTTAGATCGTTAGTTATCCGTTTTAAGCCGCAAATATAACCCGAGTTACCGGAAAAACCCGGAGCGCCGTAACTTTGCAACCTATGACGTTTACGATTCACCAGACTGATCCGCAGTCGCAGGCCCGCACGGGTACGCTGACGACCGATCATGGACCTATACAGACGCCTATTTTTATGCCGGTGGGCACGGCCGGTACCGTTAAAGCCGTTCACCAGCGCGAACTGGAACATGACATCAACGCCGAAATCATCCTCGGCAATACCTACCACCTGTACCTGCGGCCCGGTCTCGACATCCTGAGCCAGGCCGGCGGGCTGCACCGCTTCAACGGCTGGCAGCGGCCTATCCTGACCGATAGCGGTGGCTACCAGGTGTATTCGCTGTCGAACACGCGGAAGATTAAAGAGGAGGGCGTGACATTTAAATCGCATATCGACGGCTCCGCCCACATCTTTACACCAGAGGGCGTGATGGACATCCAGCGGACCATCGGGGCCGACATCATCATGGCCTTCGATGAGTGTACGCCCTATCCCTGCGAGTACGACTACGCCCGCCGGTCGATGGACATGACCCACCGCTGGCTGCAGCGCTGCATTACCCGTTTCGACGAGACCCAGGGGCATTACGGGTACCGGCAGGTGCTGTTTCCCATTGTCCAGGGCAGTACGTATACGGATCTGCGACGCCAGTCGGCGGAAGTAGTCGCCAGCCACGGCCGGGAAGGCAACGCCATTGGCGGACTGGCGGTGGGGGAGCCGGCCGAACAGATGTACGAGATGATCGCCATCGTGAACGAGATCCTGCCCGCCGACAAGCCCCGCTACCTGATGGGCGTGGGTACGCCGGCTAACATCCTGGAAGCCATTGCGCTGGGCGTCGATATGTTTGATTGCGTGATGCCGACCCGCAACGCCCGGCACGGCATTCTGTTTACCACCGAAGGGGTCATTAATATAAAGAATGAGAAGTGGCGCAACGACTTCAGTCCCATCGATGCCGCGCTGGGTGGTTACGCCAGTACGCAGTATAGCCGGGCGTACCTGCGGCATCTGATCCGGTCGGAGGAGATTCTGGGGGCTCAGATTGCCAGTCTGCACAACCTGACCTTCTACTTATGGCTAGTTCGGGAGGCCCGGCAACACATCGCGGCCGGTGATTATAATTCATGGAAAAATGACATGACGACCCGCCTGATGAAGCGTTTATAGAATTATAATATGTTCATTGCGCTATCAGAAAGAATTCATAATTTGGGCCAAACATTGGGTCTGGAATCTTGTTTGTAAACTTAATGAAAATACATAGCTTTGCGGCTAACGGCTGAATAAACGGCCCGTATACCGGATTATTTATATCTCTGGTCCTGTTCTTTTCACACTTGATGTTCGATTTATCTGTTTAACAATAACCTGAGACACATGAAAAAAGTATCCCTTCTGGTAAAGGCATTAGGATTGGGTACATTGATTTCGGCAGGGGCATATGCACAATACAACCCTAAGGCATCTTACGAAGGTCCTGCTAAAATGAATACCTGGTCGCTTTCTATCCACGGCGGCCCGAC
Organism: Nibrella saemangeumensis; assembly: GCF_039541915.1. Lineage (NCBI taxonomy): Bacteria > Pseudomonadati > Bacteroidota > Cytophagia > Cytophagales > Spirosomataceae > Nibrella > Nibrella saemangeumensis. Next base: position 243,884 of record NZ_BAABHD010000030.1, on the reverse strand, counting down.
TCAATTCTTCGGTGATCTGCGCGAATACGATTACTATCCGGTGGGTCTCAATAATTTCGACAGTGCCAGTGAGCGGGGTACTTATTTCGGTGGCCTGACGGTAGGCAAACAGTTATCGCACCTCTTTGGCCTGCAACTGGGCGGCAGTTACGGCACGCTGCGCGGGATGAAACGCCGGCAGTATTTCTCCTATTTCCGCTCCGAATACCTTCAGGGGGATCTGACCGGCAGCGTCAACCTGAAAAGCCTGCTCTTCGGGGTCAATAAAATGAAACACTGGAAAGTTGACGTCTATACCGGGGTCGGGCTGATGTCCTTTAAATCCACGGCTTATGAACTGGGCACCGGCCGGGTGCGCCGGTATACCGGTAATACCGGCGACGGGGTGGTTCGCAATGCCTCCAACCGCAACACGCTGGTTATACCTGTCGGCTTGGGTGTTCACTACGAACTGAGCCCCCGCTTTGACCTCGGCCTCGACATCCGCTATAACCGCACCAATACCGAACAACTGGATGCGACCATCGGGGGCGATGCCTCCAGCGTGTTCGATCCGGTGGGGCCACGGGGCAGCCTGACGGCCACTGAGATGAAGCGCGGTAACTCAAACGTCGACGGCTACGGCTACGGAGCGGTCATGCTGACGTATAAACTCGGCAAGCGGGCGATCCGGGTGCAGAAAATAAACGGTAAATACGAATACGATACCACGCTGGGTACCTACCACCTGCGCTGGACCGATCCGAAGTCGCTCATCAAGCCGCCGGTAATCCTGACGCTGGAGCAGATCGACTCGGTCGCCAAAGCCAACCGCCCGAAAGATATTGACCCGCGCCTGCTGACCGATACCGACAACGACGGTGTGTCTGACTACTTCGACCGTCAGCCGAATACGCCCGCCGGCAGCATCGTCTCCGGAGCCGGTGAAGCCATCGACTTCGACAAGTACGTGAGTGCCGCCCTGCCGGGTGTAGCCTGCGCCGAGATCTTTACCAACGTGCAGTTTGACACCGACAAAAACGTCATTAAGCCGGAGTTCTACGACATGCTGAACAAAGTGGTCGAGCTGATGAACAAAACCCAGTGCCGCCTGCAACTGGCCGGCCATGCCGACCGCCGGGCGTCTGACCGCTACAACATCGCGCTGTCGCGTCGCCGGGTTGAGGCTGTCCGGCAGTACCTGGTTCGCGCCGGTCTGAACGACCCCAGTCGCATCGTCGTCGACTACTTCGGCTCCTTCAAGCCGGTGGGCGACACCAGCCGCCCCGGTCTGACCAAGAATCGCCGGGTTGAGTTAAGATTGGTGCCGTAAACGAGATTGAGCCATAATAATCTGGCCCCGCAGCAATGCGGGGCTTTTTTTGTACGTACCGACACAAGGCCAGCCCCTAAGGGCGAAACATCGGTAGCACCAGGGAATTAGCGTGCCAACACCAAGCCCCGGATGGGGCGTAACAACCGCCCTACGGCATGTTACGCCCCATCCGGGGCTTACTTAGGCTTTCTGGGATTATGGCTTCTCTACCGATGTTTCGCCCCTGGCGGGGCTGGTCATCCCTTAAATTCGGGATGACTCCTGTTTTCGGCTATCAGAAAAGAGAACGACGCATCAACGGAAGAAATACGTCAGACCAGCGGAAATCAGCAGCCAGTTATCATTAGTATTAGTTTCGTATTTGTTGCCGTAAATCCAGCCACCGTTATTAGGCGTTCTTTTTCCTAATGGATCTATATAGGTAGAGTTATCGTTATCAATCGTTGCATCAAGCTTATCAGTCCGTACCAAATTAAGTCTGACTCCTCCATGAACACTTATTTGTTCACTCATTGCTTTATGAAACGACAATCCTATTGGAATAACCAGCTCACGGGTATACCGTATATTGGGTGGGCTAGTAATTTTATATCCGTCGGGGGAGTGGTGACTGGTTGAATCACTGGTATAACGTTGAAGTTTGTTTGTTAATATGTCATAAGCCTTAGTATGGAAGTAGATTAATCCCACGCCAGTAGTAAAGTCCAGCACCGAATGGGTTCCTTCAAATTTGAAGAGACGTAATAAGTCAATAGAACCAGCAAGGGCAATTTGCGCAAACTGTGCTTTAGCCTTCGAAATATAAAAGCTACTTTCACGAGCCTGCATAAAGCCCCGGTCAAAGATTATCTGACCCGCAATGACCCTGGTTATTGGAACTTTAATATCCATTCCATAACTCCAGTCCCGAGCCTGTTCATTCAGGTCGCCAAATAGTACGGTGGCGCCACCCCGCACCGTTACACTGGCCGGCACATCTTCTTCTTTTCGCTTTGTGTTGTAGGATGGTTGAGTTCGCTGCGCAAAGCAATCGGTCCAAAGCGTAAATAAGGTGGTACTCATGAAGAGTAACAGGTACAGTTTTTTCATAAGCACTTGCTTCATATTACATATGGTGACGAAAATAGTAAAATATTGTATATAACTGCGTTGCCGGCCTCTAACTTTAATCGTATAGCAAACAAGTAGAGTAGTAATTGCACTTTAATTTCTATTTAGTAGATTTGTAGACTGCTAGTACTGGCAGGTAATCTGTAGTTTGTCCATATACCACTGTGACGACCTTTGTAAAAGATATACAAATTGCCATTATCGGATTAGGCTATGTTGGCCTGCCCCTTGCCCTTGAGTTCGGTAAACAATATCCCACGATCGGTTATGACATCGATACCCACCGGGTGGGTGACCTCCGGCAGGGGCACGACCACACTCGCGAAACGGCTCCGGAAACCTTCCTGGCCAGCAAAAACCTTTGTTTTACGGCCGATCCCGACGAACTGGCGGCCTGCAACGTCTACATTATTACCGTTCCGACGCCCGTCGATAAATACAAGCAGCCGGATCTGTCATTTCTGCGTAATGCCTCCAAAATGGTCGGTAAACTCCTGGCCAAAGGGGATGTGGTCATTTACGAATCTACCGTTTACCCCGGCTGTACCGAAGAAGAATGCGTACCCATTCTGGAGCGCCATAGCGGCCTGACCTTTAATACCGATTTCTACTGCGGCTACTCGCCCGAACGAATAAACCCCGGTGATAAAGAGCGGACGCTGACGAAAATCCTGAAAATTACCTCCGGCTCCACGCCCGAAGCGGCTGATTTTATTAACCGGTTGTACGGCTCCATTATCGAAGCCGGAACCTACCGGGCTCCGTCCATCAAAGTGGCCGAGGCTGCAAAAGCCATCGAAAACGCCCAGCGCGACGTCAACATATCGTTTGTCAACGAATTGGCTCTAATCTTCGACCGCATGGGCATCGATACCATGGACGTGCTGGAAGCGGCCGGCACCAAGTGGAATTTCCTGAACTTTAAGCCCGGCCTGGTGGGTGGGCACTGTATCAGCGTGGACCCTTACTACCTGGCGCATAAGGCGCAAAGCCTGGGTTACCATCCGCAGGTGATCCTGTCGGGACGTCGGGTGAACGACGATATGGCGATGCACGTGGCCAACAAACTGGTCAAAAAAATGTCGTCGCAGGGCATCCATATTCACGGTAGCAACGTATTGATCCTGGGCTTTACGTTCAAGGAAAATTGCCCCGACATCCGGAACACCAAGGTGGCCGACATCTGTACCGAGCTCACAAGCTTCGGCATCAACGTGCAGATCTACGATCCCTGGGCGGTGCCGGCTGAAGTGGAAAAAGAATTTGGTATCCAACTCTGTCAGCAACTGACGGAGGGGAGCTACGACGGCATTATCCTGGCCGTAGCGCATCGGGAGTTCAAAGAGCTTGACATTTCAGCGCTGAAGAAAAGCAGCCAGAGTGTGGTGTATGATCTGAAATCCGTGCTGGATCGGGAGCTGGTGACGTTGCGGATTTGACCCCCCTTGGTCCCCCCTTGAGGGGGGAGAGGGCTGGCGCATGTTTATCACAGCCTTTGAAGGAGGAGTATAGGTAAGGTAACTTTTTGATTATAAAGTTTCTGTAATTAATGTTCAGGCTTCGCCGACCCCTATAGCAGGCGACAGCATCCCCCCTTTAAGGGGGGCAGGGGGTGTTAAAACATAACTTGTACTGAAACAGGCCGGCGTACCCATCACCGGCCGACGAATAGTAAATACCTGAATGAACGTAACCATTTACCAGCTCAGCCTTTGGGCGCTGTTAGGTATGATATTGGCCTCGTGCCAAACCAGCCGTCGAAGCGGTAGCGGCCCGACTGACAATTTTACCTATTTCCAACCGGAATCACCTACGGCCGACAGTGTAGCCACGGCCATTAAAGACCAGTACGTGTTCCGGCTGGCACCGGGCGACATTATCGCCATCAATGTATCTAGCCTGAGCAAGGAGGCCGACGCGCAGTTTAACCCATTTGTGGGTAGCAGTCTGACTGTAGGCAGTACCAGCGGAGAAAATAACCTGCCGATTGGCTATCGGGTGAGCGAAGACGGCACTATTAACTTCCCCAAGCTGGGCCGGATTAAAGTAGTCGACCTGACTACGACCGAATTGGAACGCAGGTTAAGTGAACAACTACTGACTAGCCTGCGCGAGCCTTATGTAACCGTCCGGCTATTAAATTTTAAAGTTTCTGTGCTGGGAGAAGTGGCAAAGCCTTCAGTATTCACAGTGCAGAACGAGCGAATTACCCTAACTGAGGCTCTTAGTTTAGCGGGCGATTTGACCCAGTTTGGACAACGGGAAGATGTGCTGGTCGTACGCGAAATGGCTGGGCAGCGGACGTTTGGCCGGGTAGACCTGCGTAGCCGTACCCTGTTTAGTTCGCCATATTATTATTTGAAGCCGAACGATGTCATATATATAGCCACTAGGAAATCTAAGAAGTTATTGGCAGGCAACTTCTTTCCCTGGTTGCCCACTATAGTCAGTGGTGTGACTCTTTTGGTATTTACGTATGCTAACATTATTCGCCGGTAGATGCCGGTACGAGTATGACAGAACTTCTTAATAAGTCGTCTGACATTAACAAAGATTACTTTCGGTTTCTGCTCCAGAAGTATGTTAGAAACTGGTATTGGTTTCTGCTTTCCGTACTGGTAGCACTGGTGGTTACCTTTTTTGTTGTTACTCCATTAAAGTACAGCTACAACGTCCGGGCCAGTATAGTCATTCTGGATGATGAAAATGCCGCTGAAGCCGGTAATCGAGAGTTTATGCAGCAACTCGACATCTTTTCTTCAGCAAAAATTGTGGAGAATGAAATTGAAATACTGAGATCGTATACGTTAGCTCGTAAAGTGGTTGAAAATTTAGGTCTTGATGTCGATTATACAGTAAAGGATGGTCTCAAAACAAAAGACATTTTTAAGAGATCTCCTGTTAAACTGCTAGTTCACTCTCCTGATCCATCCGCCTATGATGAACCCTTTGAGGTGGAGTTGAGAGAACAAGAGATTGTTATTGACGAGGTTTCTCATCCGTATAATCGCCCGGTGCAAACACCCTTGGGTCGTGTAACCCTTCAACGAAATGATTCTGTACCGATCCATTATAATACACTACAGATTACTCTACGCCCTAAAAATGTGACTGTAAAGTCTTATGTAGACCGACTGCGGGTATCTCAAGCCAGCCGATCATCATCAGTGCTATACCTTAATCTGGAGGATACCGCACCTGATAGGGGGGAAGCATACCTAAACCGACTAATCCATTTTTATGATCTGGTTTCGCTTCAGCAAAAGAACCAAGTCGCTACCAATACACTGCGTTTTGTGGAGGACCGACTGGGAATTATCAGTAATGAACTGCGCGATGTAGAGAGAGAAGTACAGAGCTATAAAGCGAGGGCTGGTATTGTTGATCTTAGTGCTGAGTCTTCTTTATTCCTCGCTAAAGCACAGGAGACAGATAAAGAACTCAGTACAATCAATCTGCAGCTTGGGGCGCTTCAGGAGTTAGACAGATATATAGGTGGCAAAACCAGCCGTAGTAATCTGGCACCGGCTACACTTGGGCTGGCTGATCCTACTCTCAACGTTTTGGTAGGAACAGTATTGGATCTGGAAGTACAGCGCGAAAAATTAGTTAAAACCGTGCCGGAAACAACCCCGGCCGTAGAAGCCTTGGACAACCAGATCCGACTAACCAAAGCAAACCTTGCCGACAACATTAGTGCCCTGCGCAAAATTCTGGTGAATAACCAGCAAAAACTTCAGACAAATAACCGGCAGGTTGAAAGCCTGATTCGGACTGTACCCGAAAAAGAGCGGGTTTTGCTGGAAATATCCCGGCGTCTGGGCATCAAAACTAACCTGTACAATTTTCTGCTGCAGAAGCGAGAGGAAACAGCTTTATCCTACGCGGCTGCGGTTTCCAACATTCGGGTAGTCGACCCGGCCCTTGCCAATCATAATCCCAGTCGGCCAGTCAAGAAAAACTTCTACGCCTTTGCGCTGGTGCTGGGTCTATTGATTCCAGTGGCGGGTTTCTGGCTGGCTGATTTCCTAAATACTAAACTCAGCCGGAAGGCACAGGTCGAAGCTGCTGTTGAAGCTCCAATTGTAGGTGAAATCATTCAGTCTAACACTACCGATCCATTGCAGATTACAGCTACCAGCCGGACTATATTGGCGGAGCAGATTCGTACACTCCGTACCAATTTGCAGTTTTTTGATACTGCTAACGACGGAAGCCGATGTATCCTGATCACCTCCAGCGTCAGTGGAGAAGGTAAATCATTTATATCCTTAAACCTGGGGGCTAGTCTGGCTTTTACAGGAAAGCGAGTGATTCTGCTCGAATTGGATATGCGCAAACCTAAGCTTCATCGCTATCTGAATGGTGATAAAACCTTTGGCCTGTCCAACTATTTGGCCGGCCAGGTAGAGCTAGAGTCAATTGTCCAATCCGTAGTTGATTATCAAGATTTATACTTTTTACCCTGTGGGCCGGTACCTCCTAACCCGTCAGAGCTACTCAGCAGCAGCCGAATGCGGCAGTTATTTGCTGAACTACGACAGCAGTTTGACGTAATCCTGATTGACACACCACCGATAGGGCTGGTAAGCGATGCGCAAATATTGGCCCCTCATGCCGACATTACGCTGTATGTACTTCGATACCTCTACACCAACAAATCATATTTAAGAAACGTAGCGGCTTACTATAAGGAGAAGCGGTTTAAAAATCTGGCTTTACTCGTCAATGGTATTCAGGCGGGCAAAGATTTCGATTATAGCTATGGCTACGGATACGATGGGTATAGCTATGACTATCGAAACGGTTATCACGTTGAAGAAAAAGTAAACGGTAAGGCAGGGCATTGGTATAATCGATTTATCCGGCTAAAAGATAAAGTATAGGAATGGTAACGGAAAATCAATTTGAACCAATAAACCAGGAGGTAGAAGACCTGAAAGATCTGTACCCGGTTGAATACAGAATTGAACCTCCAGCTCGTTTTTCGCTGGGCCTGGAGGAACTCTGGCACTACCGTGAACTATTTTACTTCTTTACCTGGCGTGATATAAAAGTTAAATACAAGCAGGCTGCTTTAGGCTTTTTATGGGCTATTCTGCAGCCGTTAGCACTAGTTGTCGTATTTACGTTGGTATTTGGAAAAGGGCTCAACGTCGAGACAGACGGCATACCCTATCCTGTATTTGCCTATTCAGGACTGTTGTTCTGGAATATATTTGCCAGTGGACTGCAAAGCTCGGCTAATAGTATGGTAACTAATGCCAATATTATCCGAAAGATCTATTTTCCCCGACTTATTATACCTATGTCGGCAATTTTAGTAAGTGTATTCGATTTTGTAATGGCGCTAGTCGTTTACAGTGGTTTGCTTCTCTACTATCATCAATCTGTCAATCTGGCTCGGATAATATTACTGTTGCCGTTCAGCCTGATATTAACAGTAATAGCTACATTCGGTCTGGGTACACTGCTAGCTGCACTAAATGTAAAGTATCGGGATTTTCAGTATACGATTCCGTTTTTGATTCAGTTTCTGATGTTTATTAATCCAGTAGTGTATTCGACATCGATATTTCGTTCAGAAACGGCTCAGTATGTAATTGCACTGAACCCTATGGCAGGTGCCATTAATTTATCCCGGGCCGCTTTCCTGAGTAGCTCAATACGCTGGGATCTGGTAAGCATCAGTGTAGGTTCAGCTATTCTTTTGTTTATGGTGGGAATTTATGTATTCAGGAAGACAGAAGCCTATTTCGCTGATTTAGCTTAGAAAAGTTGGGTAGGTAAGGGAGATTACGAAGGTGTTTAAGGAATGAAGCCAATAATAGAGGTAAGGAATCTTTCTAAAAAGTATAGAGTAGGTGAGCGGGATCGTTATCTGGCCCTCAGAGATGTCTTATCAAATCCCTTCAGAGCAGTATCTAAACGAGTTAAGCAACAATGGGAGGATGCTGAATTCTGGGCGCTTAAGGACATAACTTTTGATATTTATCCAGGGGAAAGTATTGGAATAATCGGTCGCAACGGAGCTGGTAAATCAACACTGCTCAAAATTTTATCGAAAATTACTCCTCCAACAAAGGGATGGATCACGTGCCGGGGGAGGGTGGCGAGTCTGTTAGAAGTAGGAACTGGATTTCATCCTGAGTTAACAGGAAGAGAGAATATATTCCTGAATGGCTCGATTCTCGGTTTACGCAAGTGGGAAATAGAAGATCAATTTGATGCAATAGTTGACTTTAGCGGAGTAGAATACTTTCTTGATACTCCTTTGAAAAGATACTCGAGTGGAATGCAGTTAAGATTAGCGTTTGCAGTAGCCGCGCATCTAGAACCTGAAATTCTTGTAATTGATGAAGTGTTAGCTGTAGGTGATGCAGAATTCCAGAAAAGATGTATGGGAAAAATGGATGAGGTGAGTAAAAGTGGAAGGACAGTATTATTTGTAAGTCATAATACAGGCGCATTGAGGAATTTGTGCGCAAAGTCTATACTACTAGAGAATGGTAAAATAGTTTCACAGGATAATACATCCATTGTAATAGATAAATATTTACAAAATAATTTAGCTAAGGAAGCACTTTATGAGAGCAAAATAACTAAAAGTAGCGATCTTTTTTTTAAAAAAATTACTATATGTGATGAGAATGGCAATAGGAAAGGGATATTCTTACATGATGAACCAATTTACATAAGCTTTAATATTGGTTTTAACGTTTCTCAAGAAAAACATGATTATAATATTTTCCTTTTAGTACTAAGCTCAGACAAGTCGAAGGTTTTTGCTGCTGAATCTGGTGTTATAAGGAAAGAGAATATGATTATTAGAATTGAGAGAGAATTTTTGGTGAGAGGGCGATACACAATAAAAGCGTTTATCCATAAGCCGCAAGTTGTTCAAATTGATATAGTTGATGATGTATGTACTTTTGAAGTAGTAGATAACGGTTCAAAACTCAATGTACATGGAGATTACGATTATGGCAAAGTGTTTGGTAAGTACACTTGGCTTTAGGCAGTGTAATTATTTATGACGTTCAAGATGAAAAGTGAAAAGCCCATAGTTAATAAGGAGTTTTATTATAGTTATCCAAGGCCGGAAATGTTAAGGTACATTGATACTGGTGTGAAAAATATACTGGAGTTTGGATGCGCCGATGGGAGCTTTGCTGCAAAAGTGAAAGAGAAGTTTGATTGCAATTATATAGGTGTTGAACCATTAAGTAAATATGCAAATATCGCAAGGACCCGGTTAAACTATGTTTATGAAATAACGGCAGAAGAGTTTATAAGTAGCAGCGAAGGTATGGAAAATAAATACGATGTGGTTATTTTTAACGATGTCCTGGAGCATCTAATAGATCCGTATACGTTATTAAAAGATTTAAGAATGTTGTTAACTCAAGGGGGTAAAGTTGTGGCGTCCATACCGAATTTTTTAAATTTTCAAAATATATATTCTATTCTCAGAGATAAAGACTTTAAATATTCTGAACATGGCATTTTAGATAAAACACATTTAAGGTTTTTTACCAAAAGAAGTATAGAAAGGCTCTTTAATGAAAGTGGGTATAACATAGAAATTATAGAAGGCATAAATTGTAATATTAAATCAAAGAAATTTAAAGCTCTCAATCTTATTACCAATGGATATCTTGATGAGTTTAAATTTATGCAGTTTGCTATAGTTGCAGTAAAAAAATAGATTATGAATTTTCCAAATGTTACAGTACTTATAGTTACGTATAACTATGGCCAATACATTGGTGATGCAATAGAAAGCGTTTGTAATCAGACATACCCACAGGATAAAGTAGAGATAGTGATCGTAGATGATGGGTCCAGTGACAACACACAGGCCCTAGTTAAAAAATACTTAGAGAAAAAGAGTAACATTAAATATTATTATCAGAATAATGAAGGTAAGGCAAGCGCAACAAAAAAAGGTATAGAGTTAAGTACTGGAGACTATTTGTTCAACCTAGACGCTGATGATTTCTATCACCCAAATTGTATTGAAGACACCATTCAAATATACAATAATTATCCAGATGTAGTACAGGTTAGTCATGTGCCTAACAGGTGGGAAGTAAAAAATAATGTATCCATTCCACAGTTACATAAACACCATTATGTTAATCGTTCAATGATTGGAATCGACCTTTATAGAAAAAGCATGTTCAACGGAGTTACTTTTTGTATGGGATCCTGCTTTTCTTGTAGAATGTCAATTATAAAGAGTTCAATTATCATGGAGGATATAGATATGTACATTGATTACTTTTTATTCTTTTATACATTAACTAGAGGAAGAGTTTATATATTGAATAAGGTTTTAAGTACTTTTAGGAGACATGAAAAGGCGTATTCAGAAGGACATATAAAATATGAGAGTACTGAGATAAGAACATTACGCTACTTAAAATCTGCGAGAGCAGTTTACAGAGAAGTTAAAGTTTTATTTAAGGATGAAACCGACATTGTAAAACGCACATATGTGGATCTTCTTGAGCATGAAATTAGCGGGATAAAGTACACGCGAGCTTCTAGAATTATTCTCTGGATTAAGTATATGAAAAGTATTCTTAATATTTTTTACAAGTATAGTAACCCGACTTTATACCTTATTAGAGGAGTAAAAAAGTCGTTTTACTGTTTTACAAAGTGAAGTTAAGAATGGAGAAGAAGGTATTTATTGCTTGCTCAGGAATTGGGAATATTTATAGAGGGTTTGAGACTTTCTCTCGTGCTCTGTTTGACTCAATAAATAAAGACAATGGAATTTGCTTCATGTTATTTAAAGGTGCTGGGAAAAATGATAAAGCGAAGAGAGAATTCACACTATGGAATTTTAAGAGGAAGGGCCTACTCGCTAAATTAATAGGCAGAATAATCAGAAGAGACCCTTACATGGTGGAACAGTTTACTTTTTTCATAAGCATTATACCAAAAATTTTCAAGTATAAGCCTAAGATTATATTTTTCTCTGATTATTATTTTGGTATATTTCTTTTAAATTTTAGAAGTCTTATACCTAAAGGGTTTAAATATAAGCTTGTTTTTTCCAACGGTTTACCATTAGACCCCCCGTACAAATTTGATTTTGTTCATCAATGTCTGAATACATACAGAGAGAAGGCAATTAGACAAGGAGAGAAAAGAGAAACGCAATTATATGTTCCATATGGGTTTTTTATAGAACCTTCTCTGGAAAAGCCAGCTAAAGCGGATCTAAGACTTGCTCTTGAGCTACCTCTTGATAAAATGATTATAGTTACTGTTGGGGCTGTGAATAGCTACCACAAGAGAATGAATTATGTTATTGAGGAGGTAGCTTCTTTAAATAGGAATGATATATTTTTATTAATTGTAGGTGAGACTGAAAGTGAATCAGATAAAGTAATCACCTATGGTAAAGAAAAGTTAGGCGAAAATTTTAAACATAGTAGAGTTCAGCCTAATGAAATAAGTTTGTTTTATCAAGTTGCAGATTATTTTGTATTAGCCTCTCTAAGAGAGGGCTTTGGTAGAGTGTATATTGAGGCTTTGGCATTTGGCCTCCCAGTTCTAGTTCATGATTATGATGTGACACGTGAATTGTTAGGCATTTACTGTTACAAAACAGATATGAGTAAGATCGGAGGTCTTAGGCTTTTATTTGAAGAGGTTTTACCTATTACTCAAAGTTCGCAGCTCAAGAGTAGTAGAATAATTTACGCATACAAGAACTACTCTTGGGATAGCTTACAACTTGAATATTTGAATTTATTTAATAAAGTAATTGAGGCAAGCTGAAAAGACGATTATGAAGTTGGCGGTACTTGGATATCAAGATGTTGAGGATATTAATCTTTGGTCTGGAATACCGTATCATGCGTTTAATGCCTTTCAGAGAGAGAAGACAATTGACGTTACTAAAGTTTTTCCCTCACAAGAGCCGCTTCTCCCTGGGAATAGTCTTTTTAGGTTTTATTTTAATTTTATACAAAAAGCTCGCCAACCGTATTATTATCATTATAACAAGAGTTATATAGAGTACAAGAACGACCAGATAAATAAGTACATTCGTAGAATTAAGCCTGACTACATTTTAACGTTTTGGCCCTACCAAGTTGCATATTTAGAGACGGTTGTACCTATCATTATTTGGACTGATGCTACTATTGACCTTCTAATCAAAACATGGGGTTACGATCGTATGGCGAATGTTAGTCAAAAAGATGCTTTACAAGCAGAGCATGATGCGCTATCACGAGCAACCTTAGCCGTTTACTCTTCAGATTGGGCAGCGAGTTCAGCTCGCAATATTTACAATGTTGATCCTAATAAGGTAAAGGTCATCGGCTTTGGCGCGAATATTCTTCGATTCCCTGCTTTTTCTAAAGAAGTAAGTAAAAATAAATGTAATCTACTTTTTATTGGATATGACTATATCAGAAAGGGTTTACAGAAAGCTATTGACATTACTGAAGCAGTAAATTCTTTAGGGTTAGAAGCAATACTCACAGTTATTGGCCCTGAACAAAATATTAACAGTAAATACGTAAAATTCTTAGGAAGGCTGAGCAAAGATGATACTGAAGAGTACTCAAGGATAGTTAATGCTTATAATGAGGCAACTTTCTTTTTATTACCTACTTTTTCAGAGCCGTTTGGGATAGTTTTTTGTGAAGCAAGTTATTTTGGAGTACCCTCTTTATCTCATAATGTGGGAGGTGTGTCTAATGTAATTGAAGACGGTGTTAATGGTAAACTTTTCCTATTAGATTCTTCCCCTAATGATTTTGCTACTTATATTAAATCTGTTTTTTCTAATTGGCCTCAATATATGGCTCTCAGAAATAGCACGAGGAGCCACTATGAGACTAACTTAAGTTGGGAGGTGTCAATTAAAAGGTTGTCTAATTTTCTAATTTAGTTTTGTTAATGAAGATTATTTTTATATGTAATAAGTTTCCTCCTGCTATTGATGGTGTTGGAGATTACACATTTCATCTCGCGAACAACTTTTATCAACTCGGACATGATGTGTCTGTCATATGCGCTTACTGTGAACTTGTACAACAGAAGGTAAGTTCTGGCTGCTTTAACTATAATGTTTTCCCAATAGCTAAAAGTTGGAGTCTTTCAGATTTAGCTATAATAAAGCCTGTTATTAATTCGTATAAGCCAGACTGGCTTCTAGTGCAGTATGTGCCGAACTCATTTAGCCGGTTAGCTATACCATTTGAATTCCCTTTGTTGCTTCTTAGGATAAAGAATCAAGATACTAGAATATGTATTACTTTTCATGAGCTATATACACGTATGGTTTATTGGCCGTTTAAGCATTTGATATCGGCTTTAGCTCAACGATGGATTTGTACTAAACTGGCACAGGTGGCAAATTTAATTGTGGTCAGCATAGATATTACCTATAGCTTACTCCAAACTCGTACTGATAAGCCTATTCATCTTATTCCAATAGGTTCAAATATTTTGCCATTCCATATTCCTGATGAACAAATTGTATCAACTCGAAATGAGTTAGCTCCAAATGGTGAATCTATTATCAGTACCTTTGGTAATCGAGATCAAGATACCTTGATTCAGGTGTTTTGTAAGTTAGTTAGGAAGCGTCCTGAAGTCAAACTTCTAATCTGTGGAGTGCTTCGTTTATCTCCTGAAGGTTTATGTTTGTTTGATTCTCTTAAAGACAAAATAATTATTACAGGTCACCTTCCCAATAGGGATGTATACCGCCTTCTTCGAAGTAGCGATGTCTTTTTTTTACCTGATCCTGTAGATTCCTCTGGAGAAGGTGGAACTAGTACAAAGAGTGGTTCCCTTGCTGCTGCATTAGTAGCAGGCCTTCCTGTAGTTGGTACTTCTGGCCATATGAACGATAAGCTGCTTTCTCAAGTAAAAGGTTTATATTTAGGAGATTACACAAACCCCGATGAATTAGCATATTTAATTCTCAAGGCAATGGAAGATAAAACTGGTGGTAAGCTTAATCAAGAGTTTGCTTCTAGTTTTCTCGCTTGGGAATATATAGGAAAATGTTACAATGATCTATTGTCAAAATAACCAATCATATGGATATTACTATAGTGATGACAGCCTATAATACATGGGATTTAGCATATAAGGCTGTTAAGGCCGCTCTGCAGTACAGTTCCGGTAAGTTCCTAAAAGAAATTATAATTGTGGATGATGCATCTGTACCAAATGAAGAGATTATAAGTGCTTTAACCTCTCTCGATAAGGTTAGAGTACATATAAACCCTACCACAGTCGGTTATGTGAAGAATGTAAATATTGGAGTAAATTTAAGTACTACTGAATTAATATTTTTATTAGATTCAGATGCTTATCTCCAAAGTAATTATGAGGAACAGATTGTTGCTGCTTTTTTAAATGACCCTTCATTAGGAGCACTCGGGTTTAAGCTTGTAGACGGGGATGGACAACTTACTGGAAATGTAGAGAGTATTCCTACAGTTTGGAGCTTAATTTTAGGCCAACGTATCAATTCGATAGTTGGTGATAAATTGCATTCTAAGGATTTTGTTATCTATTCTTCATGTACTGTTTTTCGTCGCAAAGCTTTTGACGATGTAGGGGGGTATGATGAAATTTTCGAGTTTATTGAAGGCGATGTTGATTTTTCGATGAAACTAATTCAGAACGGTTGGAAGCAAGCAATTTTGAATTCTGTTGTTGCTATTCATGTTGGTGGAGGAAGCAAGCAAAAAACCTCTAAAAGAGTCATTCTCTACTATAGAGATCGTTATAAACTTTTGATTAAACATAATAAAATAACCGCCCCATTATTATTTAAAACTTTAGTTTGGATTAGAGTTTTTTCCGAAAAAAGCTTTTTGAAGGCTTTTGGATCTATCATTTACCCTGAGCGTGATGTATTGGAAGATAAATTGTATAGCAGGCAGGAATTAGTTAAACTTGTCGAAAGTTGGTAAGTATTCAAAACGATTAATACTTACTTCTTACTTGTCGTCATCTTATAGTTTAAATTTTTAAATAATGTTAAAGCTTTAACCTGTTTTATAGCAATATGCTAGAATCTCTTTTTTATAAAAAAATTGAATATATTAAAAAACCCATTCAAATTTTTAAGCGCTTGTATTGGCCTTTTTTGAAAGATACAACTAACATTAAGTGTCATCTACCGTGGGGACTTTCTTTGCTTGTTGACCCTAACCAAACAATTGGAAAAGCTATTTATACCTTAGGAGTCTACGACTTAATTCTAACTGAAACAATTCATAGAATAATTTCAACAGGAGATAACGTATTTGATGTTGGTGCAAACATAGGGTATATTACTAATCTTATGGCTTATAAATGTGGAGCGAATGGTAAAGTTTATTCTTATGAACCTCATCCATATTTAGTTGATGAGTATCTGTTAAAGAACATTCAGCTACTTAGGGACGCTGGATATTCTAACGTTGAATTCTTTCCATACGCACTCTCTGATGTAGATGGTGAGGGTATTTTGAATATACCAAGCGGTTTTGAAAACAATAATGGCATTGCCACTCTTGAACATAAGGGAGAAGCTGTTAGATGTACTATTCCGGTAATTCTTAGAAAGCTCGATAGTCTTATATCTTTGGATAAAAGCTTTAAATTACTTAAAATTGATGTAGAGGGGCATGAATACTCAGTTTTTAAAGGTGCAAAAACTTTACTAACTAGTGGAGTGATAAAAAATGTTATCTACGAAGAACACCTAGGAATAAATAGTAAAGCGTCCCAGTATTTGAAGTCTTTAGGGTATACTATATATAAATTAAATAGATCTAAATATGGTGTGGCAATTTGTAACCCAGATGATTCTCGACTTGATATTTCTTATGAAGTTGTGAATTATTTAGCTACTAAAGAACCAGAATTTATTCAAGATGCATTTTCTAACAAAGGTTGGAATATATATAAGTAATGTATAATTTGCCTTAAACTTGTTTTATGAAAATTATTTTCTATTCTCCTAATTTTTACCCAATGATTGGCGGTTTAGAGAATGTAGTTAAAGACTTAGCTATAGAACTAAGCCATTTGGGGCATAAAGTCCGAGTGATAACTTCAACTAAGTCTGATCGCAAGGACTATTTTCCCTTTGAAGTTATTAGAGGTACTAGTTTTGTCAGTACAGTTAAGCATATGCTCTGGGCTCAAGTAGTTATTCAGACTAATGTGAGTTTAAAAGGTTTTATTCCTATTCTCTTATCCAGAAAACTTTTTGTTGTAAATCATCAAGGTGAATATAATACCTCAATCAACGGTCAATTAAAAAGGATAGTCGCGCGTAAATTTGCAATTAATGTGAGTTGTAGCTCATATATCGCCCGTAACTACGAAAATTGTGAAGTTATTTTAAATCCATATAACCCCAAAATTTTTTACACGATTAATTCTTATGATCGTCCTAGGGACTTAGTCTTTCTAGGTAGATTAGTATCTGAGAAAGGAGGAGATGTTTTACTACATTCTCTGAAAGTTCTCAAGGATGAACATGCGCTTAGGCCTTCTGTTACTATTGTAGGTGAAGGGCCAGAGGAAGGAAACTTGAAAAATTTGTCCAATGAGCTTGGCCTTAGTTCCCAGATTACATTTACTGGTAATGTTTTAGGTGAAAAATTAGCCCGTTTGCTTAATCAGCATAAAGTAATGGTTGTTCCATCTGCTTATGCTGAGCCATTTGGAATTGTAGCCTTAGAAGGTATCGCATGTGGATGTTTAGTTGTCGGATCAGATGCAGGCGGTTTACCAGAAGCTATAGGACCTTGCGGAGTGACTTTTCCTATGGGAGACGTCTCAGCTCTGTCTCTTCTTTTAGCTAAGTCTTTATATGAGCCATTTTGGCGGGAACATTTTCAGCATAACGCTAATATACACCTGCAAAAACATACTCGTTCAGTAGTTGCAGAAAGGCTCTTGTCAGTTATTAGAAAATTTGATTATGGACGAGATTAATCTAAATAAAGCAAAAGCTTTTAATATTAAATTATTAGCGTATCTATTTTTGTATACTACGTTTAGTGGAGCTGTTCGAAAATGGGTACTTACAGATTCTTTATCAGGTAATATTATATTATTTGGCCAAATAGTTTTGCCGATCGTTTTAGTCAGTTTCTCTAAATCTAAGTCATTAAGTAGCTCTAATTTTACTGTAAGTATTTTTTTTGTTTTAATACTTATATTAATGGCTTTTAATCCTCTCTCTCATACTATTTGGCATGGTTTGATTGGTATTCTTCTGCATGTTGGAGTATTTTTGCCACTTATTTTTTATTTGAATGATCGGGATGCTTTTCCCCTTGAGAAACTTACTAGCATCTTTCTTATTATTGCTGTGATAGAGGGCATTTTAGGAGTAATTCAGTTTATGGCCCCTGCAGATAGCATTATCAATAGATATGCACGAGATATGGAGGTGGTGGCTTTACTTTCAGCGGTAAATAAAGTCAGAATTTCTGGTACTTTTGCTTATCTAGCTGGTCAAACCTCTCTGTTTGCTTTCTTCGGGTTTGTTTTCTGGGGGATGAAACTTCTTAAAGTAAATACTTTGAAGGTCGTATTATTATTAACTATATGTTTAGTTATTACTCCTATGACTGGTTCCCGTGGGTTGGCTGCAATGTTAATAATTCTTGTTTCTTGTAGTATACTCTCTACCACAACAGACTTTCGTAATTCCGTAGCATTTCTATTAGTTTTTGGATTGATATTTATGTTCTACCAATATAACCGTGTTTCATTAGTAGATGAAGCTTATACCGGGTTATATGCTAGAGTTCAAGGACACAGCGCCGATGGTGAGAACATAGCAAGAAGCGTTGGACCTTTAGAGGAAATCGTTAAGTTTAAAGGTCAGTACCCATTTTTGGGAACTGGATTAGGTGGGACTTATCAAGGGTCGATTTCTTTATTTGGAGAGTCTATTTATAATAGAGATTATGGATATTATGAAGAAGAAGCAGAGCGGATTGTTCTTGAAGGTGGCTTTTTGCTGTTCTTTGTGAGGTTGTTTATGTGGTTTTATTTAATGCGACTTACCACTATTCCTTTTGTGTTTAGTTTGATGCTTATTTATCTTAATGTATTTAACTCTAATACTGTCTTTAATTCTGTCTCTGCCTTTTACACGTTCTTAGGAATTATGTATCTTGACCGCTGTTTCTATTTAAGAAAGTTAAATTCTCCTTAGATGAAGATTGTTGTATCACATGAGGGGAAGCAACATGTTAATCAACTACTTATTGCGCTTGAGACGCGAGGTTGGTTAAAAAGTTTTTACACGGGTTTTGCTACCAACATCTTAGCTTCTTCCATACAGAATATTTCTTTTATTCGCCCTCAACTCAGGAAAAAGATTTTTCTTAATATACCATCTCAAAAGATTCGCTCCCAGTATTTATCAACTCTTCTCTCTCGGCTTTATCGAAGTCATTATTTGCACGTACGGTATCTATTCTCTATGTTTGATCGTTGGGTTGCCCGTCGACTAGTAAATGACCTGCGTTTTGATATTCTGATTGGCTACGAAAATTGTAACCTGATATCTTTCCGAACGGCTAAAAAGTTAGGGAAGGTAACAGTTCTAGATCTTGCCCACATCCATCACACAAAGTCCGTTGCCTTACGAAGTATGTATAGCCCGCTTCCCGTTGACCCCCGTGAGATGAGCTATGTAAACTGGCGTAAAGATGCGGCCCTGGCTGTTACCGATTATATTTTTTCGCTTTCTGGTTTCGCTACACATAGCCTGGTTGAGAACGGTATTCAGCCGTATCGAATCTATGAACTTAATTTAGGTGTTAATCTGGAGCTTTTTCGGCCAGCCGTTCCCCGTAAAAGTCGCTTTACTGCTCTTTACGTGGGTACTATTCATTACCTGAAGGGCATTGATAAGCTTCTGGCTGCATGGCAAACGCTAAAGCTTCCCGATGCCGAGCTAATTATTGTCGGACCGGTTGGAGATGCAGGCTCTTTGCTGAAGCAGTATTCTGGTTCGTTCACCTACCTGCCTTTCCTACACCACGATGAACTGGTGAAGTATTACCAACATGCCGATGTATTCGTGTTTCCGTCTTACCTGGATAGCTGGGGGCAGGTGGTATTAGAAGCTATGGCCTGTGGGACACCCGTTATTGTTACGGAGAATACGGGAGCTAAAGATGCCGTTGCCAAAGGCGGTGGCTTTGTTGTACCACCGGGTGACCAACAGGCTCTTCAGGAAAAAATCATGTACCTTTATCAGAATCGGGCAGAAGTAGAACGACTGGGGCTGGAGGCTCGCCGGGTAGCTGAACAGTATACCTGGGAGAATTATTACGCTCAGGTTCAGGGTGCGCTGGAAGATATTGCCCGCCGAGAGAATATTTCTTTATGAGTCCATGCCAACGTTTCCGCTACCTGTAACTTTATTTTACCGCAAGAAATTACCGCACTTTCATAGTATAGAAACACTCTTTTCATCCTTAACCGGGTATCTTTCTCAACACAGAGACCTGGTACAGGTCAGAAGTGAAATTTGTCCACACGATTTATCCAGTCCGTTCAATCTGGTAAAGAACCTGGCATTTGCTTACCGGAACCTCCATCCTAACCAGATAAACCACATCACGGGGGATGTTCACTATCTGGCGTTTGTACTGCCCACCCGCTCCACCATTTTAACCATTCATGATTGTGTGCTACTGGATCGGTATCCCAAATGGCACCCGAAGTATTGGCTGTTTTACTGGTTCTGGTATAAACTGCCCGCTCGGTGTGCTGCCGTGGTGACGACCATTTCAGAAAAATCGAAACTTGAGTTGATTGAACAGGTGGGAATCCGGCCGGAAAAGATTCGGGTCATTCCTAATTTCTATGATCCGGCTTTTGACGATGACGGCGCAGTTAGCTTCAGGCGACGGCGTCAGAAACCAGTCATTCTACACGTAGGCACGAGTGAACACAAAAACCTATTGCGGGTTATTGAGGCCATAAAAGATATGCCCTGCTGTTTGCAGGTAATCGGTCATATGTCTGTTGCTCAGCATCAAAAACTGGAAGAGTACGGTATTGATTACCAAAACTGCTTTAATATTGGTAAATTGGAATTAATTCAGAAGTATCGGGAAGCTGATGTGGTGGTGTTTGCCTCTACTTATGAAGGGTTTGGAATGCCAATTATTGAAGCGCAGGCGCTAGGACGCCCAGTTATTACCAGTAATTTAAGTCCGATGCGGGAAGTGGCCGGTGAGGGCGCCTGCCTGGTCAATCCTTACCACGTTGCCGACATTCGGGAAGCCATTCATCGGGTTCTCAATGATTCAGCTTACGCCCAGGCGCTGGTAGCCGGTGGCCATCGGAACAAAAAACGATTTCTTCTGCAAACTGTCGCACACCAGTATATGTCATTGTACGCATCAATTAATCAGGGGGCTTTGGTTTCCAGTTAGGGAAAGTTTATGTGCGGAATTGCGGCAATAGTCAGTTATAGGCAGGCAATATGTTTGGCAGAGTGTATACGCACGATGACCAACGCGGTGCGGCACCGGGGGCCCGATGCTGAAGGGTATCTGATTGAGCAACAGGTGGCGTTAGGGCACCGACGTTTGTCCATCATTGATACGTCCAGCGTGGCAAATCAGCCATTGTATGATGGCGCAAAGCGGTATGCCCTGATTTTCAACGGCGAAATTTATAACTACCGGGAATTGCGAAGCCAGTTGGAACCGGGCTATGCGTTTCGGACTGAGTCTGACTCCGAAGTAATCCTGGCGGCTTTTATCCGTTGGGGTGAGCGCTGTGTATCACACTTTAACGGCATCTTTGCGTTTGCGATCTACGATACCGTTGACCAGCGGCTATTCCTGGGCCGGGATCGCTTGGGAGTAAAACCCCTGTATTACTACCAGGATGACCAGGTCTTTCTCCTTGCCTCGGAAGTAAGAGCTATTCTGCGGAGCGGCATGGTCCCGAAAAAGTTGTCAATGGCCGGCCTGACCGACTACCTGGCCTACCAATCCGTACACGAACCACATACCATTGTCGACAGAATCTACCAGCTTCCGTCCGGCACCTGCGCCTGGGTAGATACCCGACACCCGACCTTGACATTGCATACCTACTGGACCCTGAAAGCCTTCAGGCCGGCACCCGTCCAGTCACTGGCCGAGGTAGAGCGGCAGGTAGCCGATTTAGTATCAAAAGCGGTAGAGCGGCAGATGATGAGTGATGTACCCATTGGTGCCTTTCTGTCGGGGGGAGTCGACTCCACGGCAATTGTCGGTCTGATGGCGCAGTGTACCGAGCAGCCCATCAACACCGTCAACCTCTCGTTTAAAGAAGACCAGTACGATGAATCGCAGTACGCAGTATTGGCGGCCCGGCGGTTCAACACCCGACACCATACCGTAACCCTGTCGGCTCAGCAGTTGCGGGAAGAATTGCCAATTATCCTGAAGAGCATCGACCGCCCCAGCAGCGATGGGGTTAACACCTACATGGTGTCGAAGTACACGAAGGAAGCGGGGTTGACGGTAGCCCTGTCTGGCCTGGGGGGCGATGAGCTGTTTGCGGGGTATCCTTCGTTCAAATACTTTTATGATTTGTATTCGTCGAGGTTATTGTGGCGAACTCCCCGGCTGGTGCGTCAGTTAGCGGGTAGTTCGGTTGGGCTGCTGTCGGCTAATCGGTACGATAAGTTAAAAACTATTCTGGCGACCAGGAGCCGGTCTATCGGCCATATGTATCCGCCAATCCGGCGGCTGTTTCAGAAGGATGTTATCGAAGCGCTTACCGGCATCGGTGATCAACCTGATTTCGCTGCGACCTACCTATCGGCCGATGATACTGAATTGGGCAGCATGCCGGTACTCAGTCAGTTTTCGGTAGCTGAAATAGCTACCTATACGGAAAGTGTTCTTCTGAAAGACTCTGACCAGATGAGCATGGTCCATGCGCTCGAACTCCGGGTTCCTTTCTTCGACCATGAACTGGTTGACTATGCATTGAGTATTCCCGATGTTTACAAGTATCCGGGTAGTCCGAAACAGTTATTGGTCAACGCCCTCCGGGACATTCTGCCGGAGGCAATCCGTAAACGGCCGAAACAAGGTTTTGAGCTGCCCTGGACGTACTGGATGAAGAACGAGTTGCGGGAGTTTTGCCACGAACGACTGACGTGGCTGGGCCAGACGCCCTACTTCCGGGCGGAGGTAATAGACACGATGTGGGACAAATTTCTGCGGGGTAGTAAACGGGTTATATGGCTACAGATCTGGGCGCTGGTGGTATTGGCCGAATGGATTAAGGAAAATGGCATTGAGTAAACCCAAACTGCTGATTTTTATTGAATACTATCTGCCCGGCTACAAATTTGGAGGCCCTACCCAGTCGGTAGCCAACCTGGTGGCTCTGCTGAAAGACCGGTACGACATCTACGTGGTTACGCGGGATCGGGACTATGGGGATCAGCAGCCGTATACGACCAT
The DNA here is from genome assembly GCF_039541915.1 of Nibrella saemangeumensis. Lineage (NCBI taxonomy): Bacteria > Pseudomonadati > Bacteroidota > Cytophagia > Cytophagales > Spirosomataceae > Nibrella > Nibrella saemangeumensis. The sequence continues at coordinate 220,964 of NZ_BAABHD010000030.1, read as the reverse complement.
CCGGCCCGACGAGTGGCTGAACCAGAATGGCTATCAGATAATCTACCTGTCGCCGGCCAGAACGGGCATCCGCGACATTCACCGGATTATACGATCACAATCCTTCGCTTTCATCTATACGAATAGCCTGTTTGCCGGTTTCTCCCGTCAATTGCTGCTGCTTACCGTGTTCCCCCGGCAGCGGATTATTGTAGCGCCTAGGGGCGAACTCCATACCGGGGCACTCCGGCTGAAAGCATACAAAAAGCTGCCGTTTGTGTACCTGGTTAAACTCCTGCCGGCATCGGTTATTGTCTGGCATGCCACCGATGAAGAAGAGGTGAACTCCATCAAACGGGTCTTTCCGCAGGCTACGGTACGATTGGCCGGCGTAAATGTAGCGCCGGTTTCCTCAGCGGGTTCCCGGAAACTACAGGGCAATGACAAGGAGGCCGGACGACTGAAGCTGGTTTTTGTGTCCCGGCTGACTACCAAAAAAAACCTGAAGTTTTTGCTCGAACGGCTCCGGACGGTTACCGAGGGGGTAGTTGAACTGGATATTTACGGGCCAATTGTCGATATTCCTTACTGGCACGAGTGTGAGGACGTAATCAGGGAGCTTCCCGCTCATTGTCTGGTAACGTACAAAGGCACACTTAGTCACGACAGGGTAGCGGACGTGCTGAGCCGGTACGACTTTTTTGTGCTGCCAACTTTAGGAGAAAATTTTGGCCATGCTATCTTTGAAGCCTTGTCGGCCGGTTTGCCGGTACTACTCAGCGACCAGACGCCCTGGCGGAATCTGGAAAGCCGGCAGGCTGGCTGGGATCTGCCTTTACAGGCCCAAAGCTGGACCGAAACGTTAAAAAACTGTATCGCTATGGGTTCTGAGCAATACCTTGCATGGTCGGAGCAGGCGGAGCAGGTAGCTCGTGAGTATGTACGGGAGGAAGCGTTTGAGGAAAAATACCGGGCCTTGTTTTCTTAATGAAGTTATGAGCAGCCGTAAAGAAAAAGTTCTGAAACTTCTCCGCTTTGCAGGAATTTACGGCTGGCAGCGTGCGGTGAACAAAGCCGTGGGCCGAACCCGGCCCCGCTGGCTCCGGAGCCGGTTGTCGCTTTCCGGAAAGCCCGAGGTATCCGTAATCGGCTGCGGTCAGTTTGCCTTTAGCTGTGTCTGCTTTTATTTGCAGAAAGCACGCGGAAACGTCTTCCTGAGTGCCTACGATACCGACCCGCAACAGGCTGAATCACTAGGTCGCTATTACGCTTTCCGGCAGATGGTGCCGTCGGCGGAGGAGGTATTCACACATCCGTCGCTGAAACTGCTCTATGTCATATCCAACCATGCGTCCCACACGTCATATGCTATTGAAGCCCTGCGCCGGGGTATCGATGTATACGTAGAGAAGCCCATTGCCGTTTCCGTTGAGCAATTGGTGCAGCTAACCGCCACCCGGCGAGCGACAACCGCCCGAATTTTTGCCGGATACAACCGCCCCTACGCCAGAGCAGTCCGGTTGCTGGCCGACCGGGTTCGGCAGCAGCCGTCTAACGGAGGCTTTAGCATCAGCTACGTTATCAATGGGCATGTGATTCCACCGGAACACTGGTACCGGCAGCCGGCAGAAGGTACCCGCATCTGCGGTAACCTGGGGCACTGGCTCGATCTGACCCTGCACATCTGGCGCTGGCGGGGCAACTGGCCTGCCTGGATTGATATTCAGGTCAGCTACGCTAACCCGGACGAGCCCGACGACAACCTGGCCATTACACTCACCACCGATTGTAACGACATCGTAACAATCCTGCTGACGTCCCGAACGGAGCCGTTTGAGGGAATTAGTGAATCAATCAATTTCCAGTACAGCGATGTTATCGCCCGAATTGATGACTTCCGAACCATGACTCTCTGGGTAAAGGCCCGTAAGCAAACCTGGCGCTTTTTCCCCAAAGACGTTGGTCACCAACGGGCGGTGCTGCAACCGTATCAGGATACTAACCGGGACTGGCACGAGGTCGAGTTATCGACCCTGCTGATGCTGCACCTGAAAGATATGGTGCTGGCGCGTCGCCGAACCTCCCGGTTTATCATTAACCACGAATGGACCCGCTTTGAAACGGCTGTTGACCAGGCAATGGCCATCCGCCCGGTTCCTTACCTGTAGCGCATGAAGATTTTAAGTATAGTTGGTGCCCGGCCCAATTTTATGAAAGTAGCCCCGCTGCACCGTGCTTTTCAGCGGTATCAACAGATTCAATCCAAAATTGTTCATACCGGTCAGCACCACGATGCGCTGATGAGCGATGTTTTTTTTCAGCAGTTGGAGTTACCCACGCCCGACTATTTTCTGGGTGTTGGTGGAGGGTCGCCCACGCAGCAGATTGCCAACATGATGCTGGCATTTGAGCAAATTATAGATGCGGAACGGCCGGACCTAGTACTTGTAGTTGGGGATGTTAACTCAACGCTGGCCTGTGCCCTGGTAGCTAATAAAAAGCAGGTGCCGGTAGCCCACGTAGAGGCCGGATTGCGGAGTGGCGACCGGCGAATGCCCGAAGAGAACAATCGCATTCTGACCGATGCGATTGCTGACTATCTGTTTGTCTCGGAACCGGCCGGTCTGGAAAACCTAAAGCGGGAGAACGTACCTGACGATAAAGTTTATTTCGTCGGCAACGTCATGATCGACTCGCTGGTGTATTATCGCCAGAAGGCGGCCACCCTTAATGAAGTCGGTCGATTAGGACTGGAGCCAAAGGGCTATGTGATTGTCACGATGCACCGTCCGGCCAATGTAGACAGTGAAGTGGGGCTGTTGAGCATTTTGCAAATTGTAGAAGATACCGCCCGTCACAAAACTGTACTGTTTCCCATTCACCCCCGCACCCGAAACAACCTGAAGAAGTTCGGGCTGACAAGCCGGTTAGAAGCGATTCCAAATGTACGGCTGATGCAGCCGCAGGGCTATCTGGAATTCCTGGACCTGATGGAGCAGGCCGCAATTATGATCACTGATTCAGGTGGTATTCAGGAAGAAACTACATACTTAAAAGTTCCTTGTTTAACTTTTCGCAACAGTACTGAAAGGCCGGTAACGGTGGAGGTCGGTACAAATCAGCTTCTAGCTGATTTAAACCCGGTGACGGTTCATCAAAGAGTGGTCGAGATTCTGGATGGAAAGGCTAAAGCTGGAAAAGTGCCTGATTTGTGGGATGGTAAGACGGCTGAGCGGGTTGCAACTATACTATCCCAATAGTCATAGTAAGAAGTATTTAAATAATTTTACGTTTCGCAAAAATAATTCTCTAAATATTATGCAGTTTTTAATGAGATTAGTTTACCCTCTATTGTTAAGAGATAAGCTAACTTGGAGATTAAAAAGATTTTTTCCGATTCGTCAGGAAAAAAATATTTCTCTCCACTTTAACCCTAATATCAAACTTGATTTAACGAAGAATGATATTGGCCATCAATCGATTATTTATAATGGCTTCTACGAATTACCTTTAACGAAGGCAATTTTAAAACTTTCGCAAAAGGGAGGGACTCTTATCGATGTAGGAGCAAATTATGGTTATTTTTCTGTATTGTGGGTAGGTTCTAATCCATCTAATACAGCTATTGCATTTGAGGCATCGCCATTAAATATAAAACCATTAATTAATAATATAGAAAAAAATGGATTTGCCAATAGAGTAACAATAGAACCATTTGCTTTAGGGGAAAAGATAGGCAATTTAAGCTTTAGTTTGGGAAATAAGTATGGTCAAACTGGTTGGGGTGGTTTCGCTTTTGGCCAATCAGAAGATTCTATTCAAGTAGAAGTTACAACAATAGATAAGTATGTTGATGAAAAAGGATTATCAGAAATATCTGTATTGAAAATAGATGTGGAAGGAGCAGATACGTGGGTTATTAAGGGTGCATCTAAATTGATACAAGAAAGGCGTGTAAAACATATCTTTTACGAAGAGAACATTGTCAGAATGATAGCTCTTGGAATAAAGCCTAACGAAGCTAAGGATTTACTAATCGATAGTGGTTATGTGGTTGATAAAATTTCAGAAGGAGAGTATCACGCTTATCTTAGAGGATGAAGAGTAAATATATAAACTTGGTTACAGAGGAGAATATTAGGCTGTAATAAAGGCTTCTCCCGAAAGAAGGAAGAAATCGGGCCAGTTTGGAATCCCCTCAAAAGCTTCCTGTAGGCAGCTAAACAGCTAAAGACTGTCGGGGGATGTAAGCCGGTAAACGCTCCAGATAGACTCAACCTAGTCGGGTCACTAAAAAGGACTTGACCGCTTCGCTTCTGTGGGCTGAAAGCCCATCCCAAATTACTAGTAAATTCCGCTGTACCGTGCATAGTGAAAACGAAGTCGCCATGAACCTCCTCGTTACTACCTGATAAAACATGAGCCTGTAATTCCTCCGTTGTAAAGCGGGAAAATCCGGTCAGGTTCGCTTTGCCTACAATTGTCTGATTTACTCTCATGATACAGCCTACTAAATTAGAACTAATCTGCTACGAGGCCAAACTTTCAGACTATTTGATGTTCTCTTAGCAACGAGCCGCAGCGTTTAATTTCTATTGACAAATTGAGCCTTACGCGGCAATCTGAAACAACCAACTTTGGCCGATTGGGGGCAGGTACCTAACTTTGGGCGACCCACTCCGCTTTGGCACTGTCCTGCCGGAGCTACGGTAAGCAGACCTTGGTGGCTGATGTCAATGTCGGTGTTGCGGTGTAAGCGAGGGGATACTCTACCTATGACAAAAAAGGCGTTAATCTGCGGGGTGTCTGGTCAGGACGGGGCTTACCTGGCCAAACTGTTACTTTCAAAAGGCTACGAGGTGTACGGGGGCTCACGCGATGCCCAGATGGCTTCGTTTCAGAACCTGGAGCGGCTGGGCATTCGCCGGCAGGTCAAACTGGTCTCCATCAGCATCAATGATTTTCGGAGTGTGCTGCAAACCCTGCTGCGCGTCAGGCCCGATGAGGTGTATAACCTGGCGGGCCAGAGTTCGGTCGGGCTGTCGTTTGAACAGCCCGTCGAGACCCTGGAGAGCATCAGCATGGGTACGCTGAACCTGCTGGAGGCTATCCGCTTCAGTGACCTGCCCATTCGGTTTTACAATGCCGGATCGAGCGAATCGTTCGGCGATACCGGGAAGCTGCGCGCCGATGAGAACACGCCCTTTAAACCGCGCAGTCCCTACGGTGTGGCCAAAGCGACGGCCTACTGGCAGGTCGCCAACTACCGGGAAGCGTATAATCTGTACGCCTGCACGGGGATTCTGTTCAACCACGAGTCGCCCCTGCGGCCGGAGCGGTTTGTGACCCAGAAGATTGTCAGAGCGGCACAGCGGATTGCCGGCGGGAGCAGCGAAAAGCTGGTCCTGGGTAACATCGACATCGCCCGGGACTGGGGCTGGGCACCGGAGTATGTCGAAGCCATGTGGCTCATGCTGCAGCAGCCGGTCCCCGACGATTTTGTGATCTCGACGGGAGAAACCCATAAACTGCGCGATTTTATCCACACGGTTTTTTCGGCCGTTGGGCTGGATTGGGAGCCGTATGTCGAGTGTGATCCCTCTTTTTTTCGCCCCTCTGATATCGCTGAGGGTCACTCGAACCCGGCCAAAGCCCGGCAGGTATTGGGCTGGTCGGCTACCTACAAAATGGCGGATGTCGCCCGGATGATGGTGGGGCAGGAGGGGTGACAGGAAATGACGGCGGGGGTGGGTGTGCGTCTAAAGGAGACACCCCCCTGCCCCCCTTGATAGGGGGGATGGCTTCGCTGGGCCAACTTTATGGGTAGATAGCTAGTGTAGTTGCATTGCAATTCTTAAAGTACATCGCAAACTCCATAGATAGCCTCTCGCTCAAGAGCATTGGAGCAGCGAAGCATCCCCCCTAACAAGGGGGGTAGGGGGTGTAAAAACCATCATCCCATGAAAATCCATTACAACCCCAAACTCAAAGAACTTGCCCGGCAGTTACGGAACAACGCGACCAAATCAGAAATCCGGCTTTGGCAGCACCTGAAGCGCGATCAGCTAATGGGCTACGATTTCCACCGGCAGAAACCCATCGACCAGTTCATCGCTGATTTCTATTGCCACCGCCTGCGACTGGTCATCGAGCTGGACGGTTACAGCCATCAGTTTGCCGAAGTGGCGGAACGGGATATGCGGAAGGAGCAGCGTCTCCAGGAACTCGGCCTGACCGTTCTCCGCTTTACCGATTACGAGGTGCTGCATCGGACGGTTGCGGTGTTGGGGGTAATTGAGAATTTTATTCTGGATTTTGAGGAGGGGAGGGGGAGCGGTTCCACACCCCCCTGCCCCCCTTTTTAGGTGAGTTGTTCCACACCCCCCTACCCCCCTTGATAGGGGGGATGCTTCGCTGTGCCAACTCTATTGCGAACAGCGAATGTTCTTATTTTGCAAGTCCTGTCCTGTATTGCAATGCCCGATGAGACCTTATACTCGTCAAAGGTGGCATAGCGGAGCTATCCCCCCTAACAAGGGGGGCAGGGGGGTGTAGTAAGGGGCGTCAAACCAATCCCGCATTCTTCAGCGGCTGGGCCTTTAGCAGCTCGTAGTCGGAGGAGGTAAACAGGGCAGCCAGGGCCGGCAGGTCCTGGGGGCGGTGCAGATCGCTGCCGAGGAAGTCGACCAGGCCGTGCTTGAGGAGCAGCCGGGCCTGGGCCTGAATGCGGCTGCCGTAGCGGCCCGTCAGCGACATCCAGTTGAGCTGGAAGTGGCAACCGGCTTCGTGCAGGCGGGTGAGGCCCGCGAGGTCGTCGTGGAAATAGCGATACCGCTCGGGGTGGGCCAGCACGGGCGTATAGCCTTTGGTCTGAATCCGGAACACCAGGTCGCTAAACTGAAACGGGGCCGAGGCCCAGCCGGTTTCGATCAGCAGGTACTTCTGCGGGCCAAAGGTGAGCAGGTCGTTGTGGGCCAGCAGTTCCGGAAAAAAATCATCGATCAGGTATTCGGCCGCCACTTCAATCCGGAGCGGAAGGTTATGGGCATTGGCCAGGGTTTGCAGGGTCGCTTGTCCGGCGCGGAGGGTAGCCGACTCATTGGGGTGCCAGTCCCGGCTGACGTGGGGGGTAGTAATGACGGTACGGATGCCCCATTCGGCGAACTGCTGCAGGCATTCGAGCGCCTGTTCGGGGGTGTCGACGCCATCGTCGACACCGGGCAGGAAATGCGAGTGCATATCCGCCTGCCAGAAACAGGGGTTGGCAGGCAGCTCAGCTGTTTCGCCGGTATGTCCGTTAAATGCCTGCTTAAATCGTGACCAGATACTCATTATCGGTATAACAACGGGTCATGCTTTCTCTTGTAACGAAAAGCGGGCAAAGATACGCACAAACTTTGAAGGAAAACGCAACAGGGTCAACCGAAAGGGCGGCCCGGCGCGAAGGTCTGGCTGAACTATCGAAATATGGCGGGTGTTGTTTACTTTAGCCGGGTAGTTACTGGAAACCTTTCGAATGATACTATGGACTTAGCCATCAATACGCAACTGGCCGAGACTGGGCCTGCCGAGTCAAAACCAATCATGCCGCTTTACGGAGGAGCGACCAAAACCATTCGGGAGATGAATGAGGAGGACTTCGCCCGGATTGCCGAAGCGGTTATGGCTAAGGTAAAGGAGCAGGCTTTTAGTCGGGGACTACCTATTGTGTATGAGCGGAATGGGCATGTGATTGAAGAATATGCAGATGGGCGAATAGAAATTGTAGTTTAATGAAACCGGCGTTTTACGTAATCGCCGGCCCGAATGGCGTTGGCAAGTCAACGGCGGCCTATCAGCTTATCCCTTCTGGAGTGGAGCAAATTAACCCTGACGATATAGCCCGGCAGTTACGCGATCAGAGACCTTATCTGCATAAGCATTTTAGCGCTGAGCTTCCCTCAAAAAACACAAATTCCTCTATTGAAAGCGCGGACTCGGTAGATCAGGTCAGGGATATGTATCGGCGGCTGCGGGAGAAATAATGAAACAACTCGTACAAAACCTCAAAAACGGGCAGACCGTTCTGGAAGAGGTACCGGCTCCGCAGGTACGCCGGGGGCAGGTGCTGATCCGGACGCGCCGGAGCCTGGTCTCGCTGGGCACAGAACGGATGCTGGTGGAGTTTGGCCGGGCCAGCCTGGTTGCCAAAGCCCGCCAGCAACCCGATAAGGTAAAGCAGGTGCTGGACAAGATTCGAACCGATGGCCTGATTCCCACCCTGGAAGCTGTTTTCCGGAAACTGGATCAGCCGCTGCCGCTGGGCTACTGCAACGTCGGTGAGGTGCTTGCCGTTGGCGAAGGCATTACTGATCTGGCCATCGGTGACCGGGTAGCCTCCAATGGCCCCCATGCCGAATGGGTGAGCGTGCCGCGCAACCTGGTGGTGCGGATACCGGATGCGGTGAGCGACGACGAAGCTGCGTTTACCGTTATCGGGGCCATTGGCCTGCAGGGCATCCGGCTGCTGAACCCGACGCTGGGGGAAACGGTAGTGGTGGTTGGTCTCGGCCTGATTGGCCTGCTGACCGCCGAGCTGCTCCGGCTGAACGGTTGCCGGGTCATCGGTCTCGACATCGACGAACAGAAGCTGACGCTGGCCCGGCAGAAAGGCATCATCACCCTTAATCCTGCCGATGGTACCGACCCGGTGACGGCAGTATTGTCGCTTACGGGCGGCATTGGAGCGGATGGGGTTATCATTACGGCATCTACGAAGACGGACGAGCTGATTTCGCAGGCCGCCCGTATGAGCCGTAAGCGGGGGCGGATTGTGCTGGTGGGCGTGATTGGCCTGAACCTGAGCCGGGCGGAGTTTTACGAGAAAGAACTGACGTTTCAGGTGTCATGCTCCTACGGGCCCGGTCGCTACGATGAAGTTTACGAACAGCAGGGGCACGACTATCCGCTGCCGTTTGTGCGCTGGACCGAGAACCGAAACTTCCAGACCATCCTGCAACTGCTGTCGACGGGTCAGCTGGACGTAACCCCGCTGATCAGCGAAGTGGTGCCGCTGGACCAGTACCAGACCATTTATGGTCAGATCAGCCGCTCCCGCTCCATTGCGTCGCTGCTGAGCTATCCGGAGCAGGGACCGGTGCAGTCGGCAGTGACGCTGCGAGAGGTACGATACGAGAGTACCCAGGGTGTGGTGGGCGTGATCGGCGCGGGTAATTTTGCCGGAGCCACGCTGCTGCCGGCATTGCAGGCGGGTGGGGCTCAGCTGAAAACCATTGCCAGCGCCGGGGGGCTGAACGGCACCCTGCTGGCCCGGAAGCATACTATCGCCGTCAGCACCACCGACTACCGCGAAATCCTGACCGACCCGGACATTGATCTGGTGGTGATTACGACCCGCCATAACCTGCACGCCCGGCTGACGATAGAGGCCCTGCGGGCAGGCAAGCATGTGTTTGTTGAAAAGCCGCTATGCCTCTTTACCGACGAGCTGCCGCCGATTATAAACGCCTGGCAGGAGAGCGGCAAAACGGTGCTGGTTGGTTTCAACCGGCGGTTTTCGCCCCACGCTCAGAAGATGAAGGCCCTATTGGGTGGTGACCGCTCCGGCGATGTCCCGATGAACATCGTCGCCACCATGAACGCCGGCGCCATACCCGCCAGCTCGTGGGTGCACGACCGGGCCGTGGGCGGTGGGCGCATTCTGGGCGAAGCCTGTCATTATGTCGACCTGATCACCTTCCTGACCGGCAGCCGCGTGGTAGCGGTTTGTCTGAATGCCATGGGCCGGCAACCGTCTGAAACGACTGACTCCGCTTCTCTGCTGCTGCGCTACGAAAACGGGGCTACGGGTGTGATCAACTATTTCGCCAACGGCAGCAAAGCCTACGCCAAAGAGCGGGTAGAGGTATATTCGCAGGAGCGGACGCTGGTGCTCGATAACTTCCGGACATTGAAAGGTTACGGGTTCAAGAACTTCACAACGCTGTCGACGCGCCAGGACAAGGGACATACCGAGCAGTTCCGGCGGCTGGTGGGGCAGATCCGCCAGGGAGGGGAACCGCTCATTCCGTTTGCCGAACTGGTCAACACCACGCAGGCGACGCTGGCCGCCCTGGACAGCCTGCGCGAAGGGCGCTGGGTTGCCGTAAACCTGAATACGGTATATCAGCCCGACCCATCGCCGGTGGGAGACGCATGAGCCGGACCAGTCTGATCTGGCATACCGTACGGCACCTGAAGCCCCGCCAGATACTCTACCAGGTGCTGAACCGGCTCCGACAGAAGCCCCGCCTTCGTCTTCACGCAAAGGTTCCCCCCGGCACACCCCTGACTAATCAACCAGCAACCAATGAACTAGTAGCTAATCAACCACCTACCTGGCAGGGGCAGACGGTTACGTTGCTGAACCAGGCCGTTACGTTTGCGGATGGTATCGACTGGAACTATGCCGCCAATGGTAAGCTGTGGACATACAATCTTAACTACTTCGATTTTCTGAATCAGTCCGGTTTGCCGCCGGAGCAGGGGCTGGCGCTGATCCGCGATTTTATCCGGCAGACCGATACGCTGACAGATGGGCTGGAACCTTACCCAACCTCGCTGCGGATTCTGAACTGGGTGCACTTTCTGTTGCGCCATACTATACAGGATGAAACGATAGACCGGCACCTGTACGCCCAGGTAAAGTTGCTGCGAAGCCGGCTGGAATACCATCTGGGGGCCAATCACCTGCTGGAAAATGGATTTGCTCTCCTCACCAGTGCGGTCTATTTCCGGCAGCGCGTTTGGCTGCGGCAGGCGGCTAGCCTGCTGGTCCGGGAACTGGCGGAACAGATCCTGCCCGATGGCGGCCATTATGAGCGCAGTCCGATGTACCACCAGATTCTGCTCGACCGGTTACTGGATGCGTATCAGCTCCTGAACACTGATACCTGGCATGCTACCCCGGAACTGAGCCTGTTGCTGGCCGGTACGGCGGCCCGGATGCTGGGCTGGCTGGATGCGATTACCTTCGCCAACGGCGATATTCCCTATTTAAATGATGCCGCACCGGGTATCGCTCCCACGACGCAGCAGCTCCGGCACAAAGCCGGTCGGGTTGGGGTACAGCCGGTACCGGTGACGCTTCGGGAGAGCGGGTATCGAAAATTGCGTGCCGGTGCTATGGAACTGGTTGCCAACGTAGGTTCGGTCGGGCCGGCCTACCAGCCCGGCCACGCCCATGCTGATACGTTTTCGTTGGTGCTGTACGTAAATAATCAGCCTATTGTCGTAGATTTGGGAACCTCTACTTATCAGATAGACGAAAGGCGGAGTCTGGAGCGCAGTACGGCCGCGCACAATACCGTGGAGGTGGCCGGGCAGAACTCGTCGGAAGTCTGGGGCGGTTTTCGGGTGGCGCGTCGGGCCAGCGTAACCCGGTTGGTTGAGACCGGCACGTCGCTGTCAGCGCAGCACGATGGCTACCGGCGGCTGGGTCTGCTCCACGAGCGTACCTGGCAGGTAGAACCCGGCAAACTGATCATTACTGACCGGTTGCTGCGTACTGGTCGGGATGGGGTTGAGGCTGCGGGGGTGGCGCGTCTGTACTTCCACCCGGCGGTGGTGGTTACCGCTTACGAAGATTATTTTCAGGCCGGTCCGCTATCCGTTACTTTCGAAGGAGGGAAGATCGGCAAGGGTATAGTGCAGCCGTACGAAATGGCGGATGGCTTTAATCGCCGGCGTCCTGCCCAGTGCCTGCTTGTTTCCTTTCGGGAAACGCTTATTACTACCATTACCGTAACCTGATGAAGATACTGTACTTAACGTTCTACTTTAAACCCGATCTGTGTGCGGGCTCTTTTCGGAATACGCCCCTGGTGGATGAATTGTCGGCGTTGCTAACCAATGATGATCACATTCACGTTGTAACCACCCAACCCAACCGCTACCAGACCTTTCAGATAGAGGCTCCGGCGCATGAGCAGCGGGGCAACGTGACCATCGACCGGGTAGCGATACCACCCCACGCCAGCGGTTTGAACGATCAGGTTCGTTCGTTTTCCACGTATTACCGCCAAACCTTACGGCTGACCCGCAATAACCAGTATGACCTGGTGGTAGCCTCGTCATCGCGTTTGTTTACGGCATTTCTGGGGGCCTGGCTGGCCCGTCGGCAGCAGGTGCCGCTTTTCCTCGACATCCGGGATATTTTCCGGGAAGCCATTCTGGAAATCCTGAAAAAGCCGATGCTTAGTCTGGCGCTGAATCCGTTTCTGTGGCTGGTTGAGCGCTTCACCTTCGGCTACGCCCGCCATATTAATCTGGTATCAGAAGGGTTCCGGGCGTATTTCAACCGATACCCGCAGGCCACCTACAGCTTCTTTACCAACGGCATCGATGACGAATTTCTGGACACCCCGGCCAGCGACCCGGTACGACCGGCTGGACCGCGTACCCTCTTGTACGCCGGTAACATTGGTGAAGGGCAGGGCCTGCACAAAGTCATTCCCCAGGCCGCCCGGCAACTGGGAGCCGATTACCGGTTTCTGGTGGTCGGCGATGGCGGGGCCAAAGCTAAGCTGCTGGATGCCATTGCGCAGGAGCAGGTAAGCAATGTGGAGGTTCGTCAGCCCGTCGACCGTACCGAACTGCGGCAGCTATACCACCAGGCCGACTACCTGTTTCTCCACCTGAACGATTTTAAAGCTCTCGAAAAGGTATTACCCTCGAAGGTGTTTGAATATGCCGCCACCGACAAGCCTATTGTGGCCGGCGTGGGCGGGTATGCTTATCAGTTTCTGAAGAAAAACGTTGGTAACTGCCTGCTGTTTACACCGGGCGACGTAGACAGCCTGGTGGAGCAACTTCGGCGGATGCCGGTGACCCATGTTAGCCGTACTGCTTTTGTCGGGCAGTTCCAGCGCCGAACCATCATGCAGCAGATGGCCCGGCAGATTCTGAAAACGGCCGGGTCGCACCCGCAACCCGCATCGGTTGACACATTAACTACCGTATCCGCATGAGTATCCTGCTGACGGGTGCCTCCGGTTACGTAGGACGGCGGATTCACCGGCTGCTGGCTGCAACTCAGCCGGTCACCGCCCTCGGGCGGCAGCCTATTGGTAATGACCACATCCGGTGTGATCTGGCAATGGGGGTTCCCCAACTGGAGCCGCGCCGGTTCCGCTACGTGGTCCATGCCGCCGGCAAAGCGCATTCGGTACCCCGTACAGCGGAGGAGCGGGCGGAGTATGAGCGCGTGAATGTGCAGGGTACCCAAAATTTACTTACCGCCCTGGAGCAGACTACCTTACCCGATGCGTTTGTCCACATCAGCACGGTGCTGGTCTATGGCCGCTCGGCTGGTGACCACCTGGACGAACAAACCCCCCTGACGGCAACGGACGCCTATGGCCTCAGCAAGATCCGGGCCGAGCAGATTGTGCTGGACTGGGGAGCGCGCACCGGGGTCCGCACCGCTATTCTGCGGCTGCCGCTGGTCGTGGCCGATCACCCGCAGGGTAATCTGGCCGCGCTGATGCAGGCCATCCGGCGAGGGTATTACGTTCGCATCGGCAACGGAGAGGCCCGCCGGAGCATGGTGCTGGCCGACGATGTAGCGGCTATCATTCCCCGCGCAGCCAAAGCCGGGGGCGTCTTTAACCTCACCGACGGGTATCACCCCAGCGTGCGGGAACTGGAAGATGCCATTGCCCGGCAGTATAGCCGGCGCTATCTGCCCACCATGCCGCCGGGAGTAGCCCGGACCGCAGCCGCCGTAGGCGACCGCATAAACGCCCTGGTCGGTCGAAAATTTCCGTTCGATTCCATCACGCTGGCTAAACTGACCGGTTCGCTGACCTTCAGCGACGAACAGGCCCGCCGGCACCTGAACTGGCAACCAAAACCCGTGCTCACCTTCTTTGTATGACCCTGACCGCGTACGTTTTCCTGACGACTCTGTTCTTTGGTATTGAACTGGCCTACCTGCGGCTGGCCAGCCGGCTGGGTATTTTTGACAAACCCAACGAGCGGAGTTCGCATACTGGCGAGCCGGTTAGAGGGGGCGGTATCCTGTTCTGGTTTGCCGCTCTCTGCGCGTTTGTGTACAGCGGACTCGCGTATCCCTTCTTTTTTGCGGGCCTGACGCTGGTCACCCTGCTCAGTTTTCTCGATGATCTGTACACCCTGCCGAACCGGTACCGGCTGCTGGGGCAGTTTCTGGGGGTGTGGCTGATGCTGTGGCAGACGGGCATCTGGCCGGCCGAGGGCTGGGTGTATATACCGGTACTCGTTGTCGGCGTCGGCATCCTGAACGCCTACAACTTCATGGATGGCATCAACGGCATTACGGCGCTTTATAGTTTAATCACCGTTGGCACGCTCTGGTATTTGCAGGGAGAGCAGGGTAACCAGTCGCTGTATGGGTTTACCATGATCGGGCTGCTGGTCTTCACCTGGTTTAACGCCCGGCGGAAAGCGCTTTGTTTTGCCGGCGATGTAGGTAGTATCTCCATGGCCCTGCTGATTCTGTTCCTGTTGTACACGGCCATCATTGCCCGGCAGAACTACCTGCTGATCCTCCTATTGGGCGTTTACGGCGTCGATAGTGTACTGACGATCCTGCACCGGCTGTGGCTGGGGCAGAACATTTTTCAGGCCCATCGGCTGCATCTGTTTCAGTTGCTGGTTCACCGGCTCCGGTGGCCCCATCTGCGGGTATCAGCTCTGTACGCCGGTGTACAGGTACTGATCAATGCGCTGGTTATATGGGCGCTGACAGAGCCGGTGGCCATACAGATCGCCGTCGCTGCCGCTATACTGGGCCTGTTGGCCAGCTTGTATATAGGCGTGAAGCGGAGGCTGATGCGGTGAGCCACAAAAAAGCCCCGCCGGTCGGGCAGGGCTTCTCAGAATGCTATTGCGGGCGTTTAGAGCGATGGACCTTTTACGCTTTTACCAATCGACAGCAGTTCCTGGGGGGAACGGTAGCCAATTACCTTTTTCAGGACGCGGCCGTTACCGTCTATAAAGAATAGGGTCGGATAGGCTTCAAGCGGGTACATCTGGGCGACCGAAGGTCCTTCTCCTTTCTCCATATCCATCTTGACATTGATGAATTGTCTGTTGAAATAATCACCAATTTCTTTTTTGGTGAATACATTTTTCTGCAGCAGTTTACAGGGGCCGCACCAGCTGGCGTAGGCATCCAGGAAGATCACCTTCTTTTCAGCCTTGGCTTTTTTCAGGATAGCCGCCCAGGCGGCATCGGTAAACTGAATACCTTCTTCCTCACTGCGTTTAGGAGATTTGTCATCGCCGGCTGCCACCTGGCCGATACTAACAACGAACCACATCAACACAACCGGCAGCCAAAATTTCTTTTTCATACGTATTGAACGGTTTTGGTTTAGATAACGCCGGAAGGGGATCATTTCGTTTATTGTCCGGCCAGTTTACCGGCTAAATTAAAAAGGATCTGCGTAGCATACAAGAAAACTGAGCTAAAGCAAGGGTTAAGCGGGTGGGTCGGCCGGGGCATTTTTCTCACGGGCGGACGGTCTGTCCGGATGCTTCACCTTTCAGCGCATTTTAATCATTGGCTCCGCTTTTTTAATCTGATCTCAATGTAGCATCCGGTAAGGCACCGTACCTTTGTATTGTTCATTAAGCAATTGCTACTGAATCACAGAGGTTTGGATAAACCTGCCGTAACCAGAACATAGATAGTTTTCATAACGTTGAGTAAATCAGACAGCCCGCCGTCTCTGACAGTGGGTTTGTTTTTATATAGAAATTATCTACTTTGGAGTATAAATTTGTAAAGGTCAAAACACCGTAACGTTTATGGATTTTACGCTGGTATCCATTCAGCTTGGACAGACCGGGTTTTCACTCGTTCGTCTGTCCAACTCTACCTTTGTCCGGTTCTTTTCACTGCTGTCGTTCTCGTATGCGCAGGGTGGCCGGTTCCTGAACCGTTCGCTCCTGGGCTACCACCACAGCGTGGTCGACCGCATCCGGTTCATCAGCATCCTCTTCTTTACTTTCCAACTTGCTGCCCCTGCCGACGATGTTTTCCCGGTTGAAGAGGCAAGCACCTCACAGCCTGATCGGCCGGCGCAGCGTACCGCAGGTCAGGAGAAGCCGGTTGCGGAAGAAATTGCTAAAGTTTGAGGCAGGAAGGGAAGGCTTTTTAGTTTTATCAGATTACCCTTGGCTGGTTTGCCGTTCGGCCGGCGGTCATAACAGTGGGCAATCAAAGAGCGAAAGTAAACAGTAGCCGCCAGGGTACTGTGGTCGATCTTCTTCTGCGGTAGTATATTGTTCCGATGTCTGGCTTTGGCAGGTGAACCCTGACGCTAATGAGAACTCTGCTAATTCTGCATCTGACCACCTGCCTGCTCTGGTCCTGTCAGCCCAAAGGCTATACGTCAACCACCAGACAGCCGACCCTTTCGGTACTCCTACCCGAACAGGCCACCATTCAACGCATTGTTTGTTTTAAATTCAAAGCCGGTACTACCCCACAAGCCATCCAGCAGCACATGCAAGGCTTTGCCAGCTTAAAAGATAGCATTCCTTATATTTTGTCCTATCAGGCGGGTGTTACGGTGCGGGCAGACCTGACCCAGGCACCCGACTACGATGTGATGCATTACTGCACGTATCGAAACGAGGAAGAAATCAAGCTGTACTCAATTCATCCGGTTCATCAGCGGTTCATTAGCCAACATAAACAGATCTGGGAAAAAGTCTTGGTCATCAACTCCCGCGTACGTCCATAACCGGCATAAGAGGTCGTCTTTGTTAGTGAGTTGAGGCAACCGTGTACTTGTTTCAACCAACAACAAAAAGGCACTTAACATTGATGCTAAGTGCCTGATAATGAGGGTGGGTCCTGAGGGATTCGAACCCCCGACCCTCTGCTTGTAAGGCAGATGCTCTGAACCAGCTGAGCTAAGAACATATAGCTAAGTAGCTGATAATCAGGACAGGTGGTTTTGCGCTCTTATCGCTCTTGCCTAATTTCAACGTAGTTGTTTCAACCATGTTTCAACCAAACTGGCAACAACTATGGCCTCTGTCCGTCTGATTCTGTACACACACAAGACACTCCGCAACGGGGAGCATCCTATTCTGCTCTCCTTCATCAAAGACCGTAAACGCAAGACCATCAGTACCGGCCTGAGTTGTAAGGCCGAGCTTTGGGATGATGCCACTAATCTACCCAACCGCCGACACCCGAACCGGAAGGAGCTATCTGGCCTGCTGACCCAGAAGCTCACAGAGGCTCATCGGCAGCTTATAGAATTCGAGGGTAAAGAGAACTACCAGGTGAAGCAGATTACCCGAAAGCAGCCGGAGTCGGAAGCTAAACGTGAAGTTTATGTTCTCACATACCTGAAAGAGGTCAGGGACGAGCTGGTCAGGGGTAATCGAATCGGCAATGCCAACATCTACCGCGACCTGAGGAACCAGCTTATTAGCTTTACCAACGACAAGAACTTTCCTTTTGAATCGGTTGATGTGGCCTTCTGTAATCGCTTTGAAACCTACCTGCGGGCCAAGCAGTGTAGAGAGACATCCATCTCAGTCTACTTCCGGACGCTGCGGGCTGCTTTCAACAAAGCCATATCAGAGGGACTGGTTAAAGTGGATGCCTACCCCTTCAGCCGGAACCGGTCGGAGACTCATAAGTTCTCGGTATCCAGGTTTGACACCTCCACCCAGAAGCGGGCGGTTAGCCGTGAGGACATCAGGAAGATAGAAGAGTATGCAGCAGGTACAAAGCGGGTACAACTGGCTAAGGATGTCTTCCTGTTCAGTTTTTATGTCGGAGGCATCAACTTTGTAGATTTAGCCCAGCTACGCTGGCGGAATATCCTGACCGACGAGAACGGGAATCAGCGTCTTTTATACATCCGACAGAAAACTAAGGGTAAATTTAATATAAAGCTGTTACCTCCAGCTATAGCTATACTGTCTAGTTACGGGAAAGAGTCCGGTCAGGACGATGATTATATATTTCCCATTCTGCACCGAAACCGGCATGTTACCCCAATGCAGATAGAGAACCGATTATGCAAGCTGAACCGACAAATCAATAATGACCTGAAAGAGATTGGCCGTAAGAAGAAAATCAATCTACCGTTAACGACCTATGTCGCCCGCCATTCCTTTGCTACAACCCTTAAGAAGAGCGGTACACCAATCGCGGTTATCAGCCAGTTGATGGGTCACGACAGTGAGCAGACGACGCGTATCTACCTCGATAGCTTCGAGAATGAGGTTTTGGATGATGCGGTCAATGCTCTTTTGTAAGTGGTGCCTTGGTTACCATCGCACTGGTGGAGGCAGCTCCGCTCATTGACTACCATTCTCTGCTCCGGTGACCGTAGTCTGTCCAGTGCGTCAGAATCAGCGGTAATTTCATTTCCGACCAAACTTTACCTTCCGGCTGGTATCAGGTACGACATGCCGATTACACCAATACTGGCTACGACAGAGGGCATCTATGTCCATCAAATGATAGAGATGCTACCGATGCGGATAACCAAAGTACGTTCATCCTAACCAACATCGTACCGCAGGCTCCCAAGCACATTTCGGATAAGTGTGGATGAGGTAGACGAGCGTACATGGTATGACCTGCTGTCGAACGTGCCGGAGAGAGTACAGCAGGTAATTGAAGTTGTGGTTGACAAAACTACAATTTGCTATGGCTGGGCCAATCCAGATGAGGTAAAATGCATATGTGGAAATACATGAACTCGGTACCGTTTCTGATTTCTCCCTTCTATAGGAAATGAACGAGAGTTGATAACCACCGAAGTGTTGTCTGCCGTTCTGGAGTATATAGCCCTCATTACAAATAAAGTGAATAAAACTTCCGTTTTCTTCATTGGCTAGCGAAGTAAAAATAAAAATGAAAAAATTTCCTTAAATTTAGGTCTTAATAGTGATTAAAGACCTTTACAGTATGGATACATCAAGCGAATATACCTTCCCAATTTTTATAAGTTCTACCGATTACAATTTAAAAGATTTGCGTGCTGAATTAGCTAGGTTTTTGACCGAACTCGGATACAAGCCCTTTCTCAGTTCTGCGGAAGGTTTTCCGGACAACTCTCCAAACTTAGAACCTTGGGAATCCTGTATTCCTGTCCTAGATAAGTGTTTTGTAATGGTATTGGTGATTGATGGAAGGTATGGAGCTGGATTAAAGTGGCCTAACTATAGTGAATATTTCTCCGACAAAAGGATTGCGCCAACTCATGGAGAATATATTTATGCACATCGGAATAAAAAGAGAATGTTAGTCTTCATAAGGAAGGCACTTATGCCCCATTACCAATCATATCGTACTGTAATGGAAAGATGCAGTAATAACAAAGAAGAGGCCGAGAAGTTACTTACACCAACTCTCCCTGATTACGTAACTTTTCAAACTTTAGACTTTATAAATGAAGTTAAAACAACAAAACCTATACCGTGGATTAATGAGTTTGAGGATATTACAAGTGTAAAACGTGAGATTCAAAAGAAGATGTTAAATGAGTTAGCCGAACTCTTCTTGGTTAAGAATAAACATTTTGAAACGGTAATTGAATCTTTTAACAAGGTAATGGACTCTTTGTCGCTTGACAAACAAAAGGAAGTTCTTCAAAAAATAAATGCAACTAAGGAGATTACTGAGGCCGTCGGAAAACTAGAGGAATACAAGAGTCAAATAGAAGAAGTAAATACCAAGCTTGAAGAAGCACGGGCGACAGGGAACGAGGATAAAGAAAAATATGAAAAACAAATAAAGGTTCTTAGAAACAAGGTGGCCGAGCTTGAAAAAGAAACTTTAAGTTCATCCAGTAGCCAATTCTTTATAAAAGACGGGCATGTAAAAATTGGCAATCCTAATTACATCGATAATGGCAGCTTAGGTATTAGCGGTTCTGTGTTTGGAGCAAAGGGCGGCGTATATAACACGTCAGGGCTTACAGGAAACTTTATAGTAGGTTCAAAAAAGTGTGACAACTGCGGCAAACTTGAGCATGACCCTTTATCGAGTTCTATTTCTTTTTTCGGCAGCCAATTTAAGACCTGTCCATCATGTAATAGATATTTGTGTAACGACTGTTGGCCTCGGAATAACTCCTTGGGGACTATAACAATTTCAACGCCAGGAGCTTTAGCTAAAATGACAGACAAATGCCCTAAATGTGTAAGGGAGGGAAAATAATCTAATGCTAACAGTGCATTTAAAAGTAGAGCTAACGGATAAACGCTGAACTACAGATTAATTTTCAACTGGTGTACTAAGCATGGTTATCCGGACGATTTCATCAGGTACAGGTTGTCCTGTGGCGGGGGGTATTTTAGTAGTCACACTATTCCGGCGTGGTTACTGGAAGATGATGCGTCCTATACCGATTGGGGGAGTTGCCGATTACTGATTACCCGTAAGACTTACTCTATGGGCTCGCACACGACGTTATGTCTGGAGGTGGAGGAATTCAGTGAAGAATTGGAGGCAAAAACCTAAAAACGTAGTTCTCCAATTTGAGTAGACACACACATGGTTGACCATCAGTCAACTACTTGTACCCTCATTTATGTCTCTCCGAAATAACACCGATGCTACCCTACCGATGGATAACAACCTTTGATGATATTTACTTTTTTTCTGGTTACTTAGAGGTTCTAAGCAATGAGCAATCAGAATGCCCACCCCAGAACCTAACCCGATTCTTAACAACCCTTACGAAGAACCGCAGTTGCACTATGCGACCGATGCCACTGGTAACCTCAACTATGAGGACATCCGAACCGGTCGCCGGATATTTACACCGGACATTCAGGTGATACCCCAAAAGCAGGGTCCACAGAAGCAACTGTTCTCCGTCAATGACTACGAACCACAGTACGGTGAGCAGTTGGTCAATCTGGTGCGGAAGGAGGTCGGCAGGTGGCGAGCCGATGGTTACCCGAACACAACCCGCGTAACCAAAGAGCTGCTTGACTTCTGGTTCAACAATCCCGAGCGGATTGTCACCAAACGACTGTTCTACGCTCAGCGGGAAGCAGTCGAGACGGCTATCTGGCTCAACGAGGTGGCTGACCGGTCCAACGCCGGTACCAATATTCTCAATCGGCTGCGGGGAGCCCAGCAGACCGTTTCTGAACAGGCAGAAAGCCAGTTGCCCCGTGTAGCCTTTAAAATGGCGACGGGTACGGGTAAGACTGTGGTGATGGCGACGCTGATACTTTACCACTATTTTAACCGGCAGGAGTACCGCACCGACCAGCGATTTGCAGACAATTTCCTGTTAGTAGCTCCTGGTATCACCATCCGGGACCGGCTGGGTGTTCTGTACGTCGACACCGTTACGCAGAACCACAACGCGATTAATGACTATTACCGGCTCCGTGGGCTGGTTCCTGCCAAATACGAACCCCATCTGGAGGGACTAAACGCCCGCCTGACCATTGTCAACTACCATCAGTTTGAACCCCGTACTCTGCAAGGGAATAAGCGCAGCCCGATGGATGGTAAGATTGGTGCAGACGGCAAAAAGCAGGAGGCTAAAGAGGATTTCAATCAGGTTTTCAAGCGTATTCTCAGCAAGTTCAAGACCGGTAGCCGCTTGCTGGTCCTGAACGATGAAGCACACCACTGTTACCTGCCCAAGATGAAGGGTATCAAGTCCGAAGACGGAGATACGGAGGAGGAAAATGCCCGTGCTGCGGTCTGGTTTACCGGTTTGCGGGAAATTGCCCAGCGGTATCAGCTCCGGTACGTCTATGACTTGTCCGCTACGCCCTATTACCTCAACGGCTCCGGCTATCCGGCGTACTCGCTCTTCCCCTGGGTAGTGACCGACTTTGGTCTGATAGAAGCCATTGAAAGCGGACTGGTCAAGATACCCTTCCTTCCCGAGCGCGACAACACACAGGAGCTGACCATGCCGATGCTGCGCAATCTCTACGAACATGTGAAGGGAGACCTGCCGAAGAAAGGCCAAACTCGTCAACGGAAGGATGCTAAGGACAGCGGCAAGGAATTGACTGACGAGAAGCCAAACCTGCCCCTATTGGTCACTTCGGCGCTGGACCAGTTTGTAGACCATTATCTGGAGTATGAACAGGGCATTCGAACAATGGGCGAGGCTACGGTCAACCTGTTCAGTGAGCCGCCCGTCTTTATTGTGGTCTGTAACAATACAGGCGTATCCAAGGAGGTGTATAAGCACATTGCCGGATACGAAACCATTGACGCGGCAGGCAAGGTGCTCCCAATTCCCGGTAAATATGACATATTCAGCAACTACCATCCGCAAACTCGTCAGCCGTACCAGAAACCGCCTACCCTGCTCATCGACAGCGAT
The DNA here is from genome assembly GCF_039541915.1 of Nibrella saemangeumensis. Lineage (NCBI taxonomy): Bacteria > Pseudomonadati > Bacteroidota > Cytophagia > Cytophagales > Spirosomataceae > Nibrella > Nibrella saemangeumensis. Next base: position 198,618 of record NZ_BAABHD010000030.1, on the reverse strand, counting down.
GCTCTGGAGAACAGCAATCAGGTAAACGACGACTTTAAGAAGGTCTTCGCTACCGAAATTGAGAAGTTTAAGCAGGAGTACCGTATCCTACACCCGGACAAGTCGGTGGAGAACATTACCGATGGTGATATTCTGCGGGAAGTAGTGAATACCGTAGGCCGGAAAGGGGCATTAGGGTCGCACATCCGTTGCGTGGTGTCGGTATCCATGCTGACTGAAGGCTGGGATGCCAATACGGTTACCCACATCATGGGACTGCGGGCATTTGGGTCACAACTGCTCTGCGAACAGGTCGCAGGCCGTGCGCTGCGCCGTAAATCGTACCTGCTGCAAGCCTACAACCGCGAGACCGGACAGCCCATTCCCGCCAAAGACGTATACCGGTACAGGGAAGAGAACATCATTTGGAAGTTTCCGCCCGAATACGCCCACATCATCGGCGTACCGTTCAAGATGTTTAAAGGGGGAACAACAACCACTCTGCCCGAACCGACCGAACACAAACACGTCAGGGCTATTCCGGAGCGTCAATCCGCCTACGAAATCACGTTCCCTAATATAATCGGCTACCGGGTGGAAGTGGCAGAAGGTGACATCAAGGCTGATTACTCCGGTGTTGATAATTACCAGCTTGACTTTACCCGCTTCCCGGTTAGGACCATCCTTAGCCATGCGTTCGGTCACCAAGTAGAGGAGCTGGAGGTAAAGGCTCACCGCGATGAGTTGCGGGACAACACCGTTATTTATAACCTGACCAAAGAGCTGATTCGTTACCACTACGCCGACGTTGACGGTAACCGACAGTTCCAGAAGTTCAATAAGCTAAAGTCGGTGGTGGAGGAATGGTACAATACCAGATTGCAGGTTGTAGGAGAAACGGACACGACGCTCAAGCGACTGGTGATGTACGGTAGCTTCGACCACGGAGGAATGAAGCCGGTGGTTGACCACATCAATATGGGCATCTTGGCTCAGCAACAGGGGCGAGAGAAAATCATGCCCATCTTCAACCACTATAATCGGTTTGGTAGTACGGTCTACGTCAACGGCAACACCAGTAAGGAAGTGTACGAGACTGAAAACAGCCATGTCAACTATGTGGTGATGGACTCCGGCTGGGAGGGCATAGCGGCTAAAACGCTGGACGAGTTGTCTCAGGTGACTGCTTACGTGAAGAACGCCTTCCTAGGCTTCCAGATTCCTTATGTTGGACCTAACGGAAAGGACCGACAGTACTTCCCTGATTTTATCGCTAGGTGCATGACAGCGTCGGGAAATACTATTAACCTAATCATCGAAGTAACCGGCATGAATAAGGAGAAAACGGAAAAGAAGTGGTACGTTGAAAACCGCTGGCTCCCGGCCGTCAATTCCGTACGGGAACACTACGAGATAGACGAGTGGCATTTCATTGAGATTGCCAATGACATCCGCACCATCAAGAACCAACTCACCGACCTAATCAATAGCCTGTAAGCCTTTACCCCACCATGATTGAATCAATTAAGTACACTCAGGATAAACGCGCTCACATCCCCAGCAAGGAGGAAGCGGGCATGGAACCTACCAACAAAACCGAAGCCTCTTACATAAAGAATCCGGTTACCCATCGGGGACAAGACCCTGAATTATACTGGCTGGACAAGTACGGCAACGACGACCGAGACGAACTGCTGAAGGTAGACATCCGCAGCCTGTACCGGCACGAACACATCAGTCCCGAACTGCTCATTCAAAACCTGTACAAACTGAAGGAGCAGCCGAACCCACAGCTTGACCTGTTCTCCATGTTCGGCAATGCCCTGCAAATGGATGAGTTGGATAAGGTAGCCGACTATTACCAGTACTCCGACAATTGGAAGAACCGGCTTATTCAAGGTGACAGCCTACTGGTGATGGCCTCATTGCTGGAACGGGAAGGCATGGCCAGTAAAGTACAAACGATTTACTTCGACCCACCGTATGGCATCAAATACGGCTCCAACTGGCAGATTAAGCTTAATAACCGCGACGTGAAAGATGGCTCCGACGAACACCTAACCGGCGAGCCAGAAATGATAAAAGCATTCAGGGATACATGGGAGAAAGGTATTCATTCGTATCTAAGCTACCTCCGCGACAGGCTACTCATAGCCAAAGAATTGCTAACAAAGTCCGGCTCCTGCTTTGTCCAAATATCTGACACCAACGTTCATCTTGTCAGATGTATTATGGACGAGGTATTTGGAAGTGAAAATTTTGTCTCATTAATAACTTTTGTTAAAACGACAAGTAGCACTTCCAAACTTATTTCAAGTGTAAATGACTACATCGTCTGGTATGCAAAAGATATTGATTATTTAAAATATAGGCAATTATACAAATCGAAAGAAGTCATGGGAGAAGGAGCTTCCGCCTATAACAAGGTTGAACTACCGAATGGACAGCGCCGTCTTTTATCTAAGGCCGAGAGGGATGATTTAGCTTTATTGCCGCCTGGGTCAAAACTTTATAGACTTAGTGACATTACAAGCCAAAGCCCAGGTTCAAGATATACAGTGACTTTGAATGGGAAAGATTATTACCCTAAAGGATACTGGAAGACCGAGGAAAAATCAATGATTAATCTAATCAAAGCAAACAGAATAGAACCATCTAGCAATTCCCTAAATTATGTTCGCTATTTAGATGATTTTCCTGCTTATGCAATAAATAATGTCTGGTCAGACGTAGGAGTCAGTGGTGCAGAAGGCAAGTGGTATGTAGTTCAAACTACTAAAAGTGTTATCCAACGCTGTCTATTGATGACAACAGACCCAGGCGACTTGGTCCTTGACCCGACTTGCGGAAGCGGCACCACTGCTTATGCAGCCGAACAATGGGGCCGTCGCTGGATTACGATTGACACCAGCCGGATTGCACTCAACATCGCCAAGACTCGTCTGATGACGGCTACCTTCCCATACTACACGCTGTACGACGAGAAGACCAGCGACATCCGGCAGGGATTCATCTATAAGAAAGTACCGCACATCACCCTGAAGAGCCTTGCCAATGGCGAACCGGCAGAGGAAGAAACGCTGTATGACCAACCGCAGGTAGATAACAAGAAGCTACGCGTCGCCGGACCGTTCACTGTCGAGACCTTACAGAACTTCGAGCCGGTATCCCCGCAGGAACTGGATAGCGATAACCTGAGTCAAAGCGAAGTTGAGGATACCAACACCTTCGAGCAGCGCATCTTCGAACACCTGAAGTCAGCCGGAATCAAGAACGGTATCCGCAACGAGAACGCAGTGTTCAAGCGGGTAGAGCGTCGGGGTAGCGCATTGCTTCACGCTGAGGGCTTTTATAACGACGCTGAAGGCAAAGAACGCAAAGCCTACATCCACATCGGTCCCAAGTTCGGTACGGTCAGCAAGCAGGCTGTGAACGATTCGGTCAAGGAGTGTCGGGCAGCGGGTGATGCCGACTGGCTCATCATACTGGGCTTCTCGTTCGAGTCTGACATCAGCAACCAAAGTGTAACGACCAGCGTGGGCGCATTCGAGGTGACGAAGGTCCGGATGCACGATGACCTGTTGCAGGAGGGATTAACCAAGAAAAATGTCCGGTCTGCCGCATCGTTCGTTACCATCGGTGAAACTGAAATCAACCTCCACCGAAGCGGCAACGAGGTCACCACCGAAATCTGCGGTCTGGACATCTACGACCCTATGAGGGATGAGGTGAAGCCCCGTAACATTGCCGACATCGCATACTGGATGGTGGACGACGACTATGACGGTAGCAACTTCATAGTAAAGCAGGTATTCTTCTGCGGAGGAGACAAGGACGAGTTTGATAAGTTCAAGAAGGGCCTCAACGACCTAACCAAGCAGGGCACTAAGAAGAAAGCCGAGAAGACCCTTAAAATTGAACTGGACCATGATGCGTGGGACCGTCTGTATGGCCACCGGTCTCATCCAATACCATACAAGCCGGGCAAGAAGATTGCGGTGCGGGTCATCAGCCAGTTTGGCGAGGAAATTACTGAGGTACTGACGCTGTAACAGTCAGCTACACCGATTCTGCAAGAAAAAAGCCGTGGGTCACATCACGGCTTTTTTTATAAGTGTCCACAGGTGGTTTACCAATTCTCTATAGGCTTCCGATGCTATTCATATCATCTGGCCTGACTGGTCCTAAGCATCCACGTCCACGTCAGTTACTACTGAGTCGCAGATTGAAACCAACGCGCCGAGTGGACCGACTCAGCACAGAGCTGTATTACCCGTCCATCCTCAACGGTACCCACGGTTACCCACTGAGAGAAAATCCCCTACAACCAGCGATATTTTCCGAGACTGGGTCTCTTTGTCTATCCGCCAGAGATAGTAGCTCCTGAGCAAAGTTCGACCGGTTCATTGGCCAATATGGTAACGAGTATGTAGCCCCGATTACATACCCGAAGTAGAACCTTTCTGAAGCACATTACCTATCCATTTAGCTTGAGCAGCATTCCGGACGAGGGGTTGCCCCCAAAGGTCAGGCATCGGCATCAGCAACAGGTCCACCGCTGCGATGTCAACTTGGTCGGTATGCAGATACCATAGTCACTCCTCCATACCATTCAGCTCTTAATCAGATTCTCAGCTCTCCATCCATGATTCTTCCATTGAGGTTGTTTAAGAGTAGCGGTCACATGAGGCTTATTAGCAGCGACTGAGGAATTGAATGCAGCAAAACGCCCTACAGGACCAGAATTTTACCCAAACGTCTATCTCGTCTTTTTTTGGGAGAAAGCTTCTCCTTGGTCAAACCATACCTACTGATAACCACGAATCCTAAACCAAGCACAGACTGAGCAGACGGATTATCGACCATAAATCCTCTCAAGACTAACCAAGATGGCGAGGTGCTGTCGGACTCCGTTTCTCTCCGTCCGACGCATCGGCGTTGTGTTATATCCGTGAATCTTCTAGTAAACGCGTTGCCTACAACAATAGTGAAGCAGCGCTGAGAAAAGACACAAATGGTCCTGTCAGCCATTACCACAATCCAAATAACCTTCAGAGTGCATAGGCTCACCTATAACAATCTGTACCGAAAATAGTACATTGTTCTGATAATTGTATTTTTCTGTACTAAAATCGGTACAATATTTCCCCATGGAACCTATTTGTAAAATTTTATATTGTATAAATAAACTACTGTATACAATGGTAAAAGTAAGACAACCATACCCAGACAAATTACCAGTCAGGATACCGGATAACCTCGACCTAAACAGATTGATAGCGCAGTCACCACCTGACTTCAAATGCAATGTTGAGTTTCTCAAGTATATCATCCACCAGATATGGGAACGACCTATATGGGACCGGAAGACAGCCAGTCAGGGAAGCAATCCATACGTCAACCTGAATGCAGATATACTTCAGAAAATGAACAGAAAATACAACTTACATATGAAATATCTGGAACATCATCATGTCATTAAAATTAACCCGAGCTATAGAACAGGAGAACATTCCATGTCATACAGATTGACCCAGAGGTACCGACACGGTATACGGGTCGACGAGATAACCGACAGGAAACTGATACGCAAGATAGAGGATAGTAGAAGGGGATACGAGTTATCAGCTAAGCAACAATACCCGTACATAGTGAAATGGCTGGATGGAATCCAGATTGATGTTAAAGCAGCAACCAAGTATATAAAGGAATGGAAGAAACGTAACTTATCACCGAGGGATGGAAGGCCAATATCTGAGAAACGCAGAGAAAAGATAGAACGTAAATATCATGTGTATGAGTACATGATAGAAAGAATAGCAGACAAGCAATGGCCGGTGAAGGTAGACGAAAAGGCAGGACGGTTACATACACCACTAACGAACTGTCTCAAGGCGTTACGGAAGTTCATATCGTACAGAGGAGAGAAAATAACAGCGGTTGACTTATCATGTTCACAACCGTATCTGTCCCTACTACTATTCAGAAAGAATTTCTATATGAACAAAACAGTTAACAACCATCAATTACTAAACGTACAAGAACTGAACAAGGTAAACAGAGAGAATATGGAGGTGAGGAAAGATAGAGTACTTAAGTACTTAGACGAATACATCAGTAGAACCAAGACAAGACGTATCCACAGTAACAACTATATTACCAATACACATACATACCAGTTTATACACCCTATGCCAGGAAAAAGAAGACAACCTTCTGATAAAGAGAAGGTTAATGGAGGGGTATATTTAAAATTTGATACAGAGGATTACGGAGTGTTCCAACGAGAAGTAGAGGGGGGTACACTATATGAGTATATGCAGAACCAACTCACAGATACAACCGATGGGGTAAACAAACCCCTGGACAGGAACAAAGTTAAGAGGGTAGTACTTACGGCCATGTACGCGTCAGATGCTATGACGGGTGATAGACACGAAAGTTACCTCTACGCAAACAAGCAGCGATTCAAAGAGTTATTCCCCTCCGTATATGAGCTGTTCAGAATAATAAAAGAGGAAAAACACAGTACACTGGCCCTTTTACTCCAAAACGTGGAGTCGATAATATTCCTCAAGCGCGTTGCCAAACGCATCGCTAAAGAACATCCTACTATTCCTATTATTACCATCCATGATTCCATCTGTACTACGGTTGGTAATGAACACTTTGTGGAGAAGATAATGATGGAGGAAATAGAAAAAGCCACTGGCGTCAAACCAAACCTGAAGGTGGAAGCGTGGGCATCTGAATGAATTATAGACGAACGGATAATCTTCCGTTTAAGCCCTCCTCTTAGAGCGAAAAGCAAGGCATTCATACAGAGAAGAGAAAGGTCTCAGAAAGCTTAAAAAAGCCCTTCCTGAGCCTTTGTATCGCGTCGACAATAAGGCAGAATTTCTGGAGAATTTCTAGAGAGAAGTAACACGTGTGCATCTGGTCCTGCTTCTCTTTTACTACAAAAGGCAACCTATCTGCTGACTGAACAAACAGATTTATATATTACTGCGTGAACAGAATGTAACATTATCCATGAAAACTTTTTAGTAGTCACATATAAGCATTAATAGAATAAAATTTGGAAAAACCGAAAAGGAATAAAGAGCCCTTATGCCAGAAACCGGAGAAACTTCAGCCTTGCTGGTTACCCAAAGTAGCCGGTTTTCAGAACGTGAGCCAGTCGGTCACCGGGGTCCTTATGAGTACCTGACTTCAGGTCACCTGGTCACCATTAGGTCACCCCATCGGGTCGTGTAGCATGGCGACAACCATTCCTGTCGTAGCCGCCACATGCGGTCAAAGCCCTGAGCTGCTAACCGTCTCTTATAGTGTGGCCATCTTCTGTTGCATATTGATTAACTTGATATTGATTAACTTGTACATGATAGGCCATTTAACTCATGACTGACTTTCACATTACAGACACTTCCCTCGAATCTCAATGGCGGGCAATTATCCTGTTTGGTAAGAACTCCGCTACGTATAAGTTTGCTTTTGCAAAGTCTTTGTTAGAACTGATTGAACAGGAAAGGACCACTGTCAGCTTAAGAGACCTGGCTGAGCCATTTTCCCAGCATATTATAGAACACCTTCGGGCAAACGATAAGCAGGGCAATTCTGGCTCAAGCAGTTTCTTAGATATGTGCAGAGCCTTCATGAACAGTAAGGTACCCAAGGATGAACTATTAGCTGTAACAGAGAAGATTGGATTTGTCAATGTGGTCGATGCCTTTCAGGTTGTAAACAGTGGCATCATACCCAAGCCCTTTTATGAGAAGAACTATGCGCACCGTAAAAAGGAGCTTGTACTTACCGACAATCTGCTGAGTCTTAAGGAGTCATTTCACTTCCAGAACTTCGACCAGGAAACCGAAGCACGCTGGAAGTTGGTGGAGACAGCTTGGAACCTGAACATAAATCCTAACTTGCTTGAGGTACAATATGACGAAGATAAGGGGCTGTTTTTCCTTGAGAGCAATTTCATGCGACGAAAAGATATTACCTCGGTACGTGACTCATTAAACGGCTACCAGAAAGGTAAATGTTTTTATAGCTTTCAGGATATATCGGTAGTGACGAGTTCTGACCGACTGTGCGATGTAGACCACTTCCTGCCACATGCCAATAAGAGACTTCATGAGCAAGCAAACATTAATGGAGTCTGGAATCTAGTCCTAGCCGATAAATCCATAAATCGACAGAAAAGCGCAAGGGTACCGGAAATAAAGTACCTCCACCGGCTTTACAAGCGCAATGAGTTCTTTATTGATAGTAAGCATCCTTTGGGCGAAACCATCATAAACCAGACCGGGAAGACTCCAAAAGAACGCGAAGAATTCCTTAGGAAGCAGTATCGAATTGCAGTAGACAGTTCCATCCATACATGGAAGCCATCCATTGAGTTTCCGGCTACCTTCTAGGCATGAGCGTATTTGATTCAGTACCTGAAAGTTCGGTTTTGTACCGGGACGAGCTGTTTTATATAATAAAGGATAAATATCCTGTATCACCAGGACATGTGATAATCATCTCGGTTAAGTCCCGCATCGATTTCTTTGCCTTGGATGACGAGGAGAAACAGCATATGGCCAAAGTAATTGACCTTGGAAAAGCCCTCATAGAAAAGGAGTACTCCCCTGACGGCTATAATATAGGTATGAATTGTGGCGAAGCGGCTGGTCAAACGGTCATGCACTTTCATTGTCATCTGATACCCAGATACACCGGAGACATGGAAGACCCCAGAGGAGGTATAAGGCACTGTATCACACGCAGGGGGTATTATTCTGCCGATGAATAGCGAAACCGCTTTGTTGTAAGATGTCAACATGCTTCAAACCTAGCAGCTAAATCTGCGTTCAAGAAGCAAAAGCTTTAATCTATGAACCGCCTCCGTTACCTGATACTGCTACTCTTAAGTGTTTCCATTACTCTTACGAATTGTAAAAGAGACTCCCAACCAGAGCCCCAGAATACTACTCCTACCCGTGACGATAATCTGGCTATGGGCAATCCGGATGGAGCTAATACCGGCAGTCCTGACAAATACCTGATTACCCGACCAACCTATACGTTATCGTATAATCTAGATAGGGGAATTGCGAATTGGTGTTCATGGCATCTATCTTCGGCATGGAAGGGTAGTGCATCCCGGTATAGTGGAAACTTCATTCCCGACCAAACACTACCTTCCGGCTGGTACCAGGTGCGACATGCTGACTACACCAATACCGGCTACGACAGGGGACATCTTTGTCCATCGGATGATAGAGATGCTACAGATGCGGAGAACCAATCAACCTTCATTCTAACCAACATCGTACCGCAGGCTCCTAAGCATAACCGGGAGAGTTGGCGATTACTGGAAGAATACAGCCGTAAACTGGTGGAACAAGGGAATGAATTGTATATTATTGCCGGAACATCGGGCAAAGGAGGCGAAGGAGATAACGGGAAGGCTGATGCACTAGCTGGCGGTAAAGTAACGGTGCCTAATGCCCTGTGGAAGGTCATTGTCGTGCTACCGGTCGGAAGTAACGATGTGCAGCGGATAAACGCACAGACAAGAGTTATAGCGGTCTGGATGCCGAATACCAATGCAGTAGGGGAACAACCATGGGTGAATTACCGAATAAGCGTAGATGAGGTAGAGAAGCGTACGGGGTACAACTTATTGTCGAACCTGCCGGAGAGTGTGCAGCAGGTTATTGAAGTAGGAGTAGACAAAATTACTATTTAGAGTACAGTAGTATCCAAATCCATTATTGTATTCTCTAACCAATCGATAAATAGCAGGGATACCTACTTTACTTTTGATATTATTTTTTCGAAAATAGCTAGCGAAGGTATGCGTTGTTGCATTTTTCGCTTTGCTAGATATGTATAAAATTATACTCTGGGGCATTGCAATATTACTATATGTATATGCAGTAGGAGTGACTTACGTGGAAAATGATTTATCGCTAGGACTGGTTTTAGCAGCCCTAAGCTCCCTTATTTCTCCAGAAACAGAAGATAATAAAAAGCTATTTAAAGATATTCCTGTATGGGTGAGATATTTACTTGGAGTAATAATTACAGTAGTTTGCTTTTATTATTTTTGTAAGTATAATCAACCGATAAAAAACATCTTTATTGATACAAGCAAAATCTCTAATCCTGTTACAAAAAAAACTGAATATACAATAATATTGATGGATATTGGCGCAGGTTATCTGCTGCTTTTTTATATATATTTTTTTTCTTTTTTTCTTTATTTTATCGGTATTCTTTTAATTATTGATTGGGGTTATTTAGGTATCTTATTCATTATTCATGTTTTTAAAAAAGGCTTTAATAAAAAAAATATAACTTCATTCAAGTCCCCGTTTAGCAATATTAATTATCATATTTTTATTTACATTTCTGTTTTAATTTTTATTCTTTGGTTTTTCTTTCCAAGCTACAAACAGATACTTTTGCAAATTAAACAATTCGTATTTGGTACTAACGTTGGTATAAGTATCTGCAAGTTTTCAACTTGCATAACGAGGCTTTCTAACGTTTTTATATCGATAGGAGCAGCGCCTTCTCTTGCTAAAATTTGGTCGGCTTTTGTGTCTATAACAAGTATTTGGGCTTCTTTTGAGGGGGCTTCAAATATGTTTAAATTTTTAACGAAAAAGTTAAATACTGAATCAAGTCAAGAAAGTAAAGAAGTTAATAGTTAATAATAAAAATAATCTGTGTACCGGCACTCCTTAAGTAGCCTTCATTTACACTTAAACCTCTGAGTCAGTCCACAAAGACATAACAAAGGTTTTTGATAATATTAATACTATATAGTTAAGGGCGGTAGCTCGTTCCGGTTAATACTGCATCCCTACAGCATACACCCTTTTACACAAGGTTCTTACCGGATACTAAGTCCACAGTGTGTCTTCATCGGCTTCGATGTAGCTTGACTTCAGGAATGGCCTAAGTGCTGTTCTCATTCTTTATAACTGGAGCGATGGTAGCACTACAGAATAAATCGCTTGGGCATCGGCTGGCAAAAACGGCCTTTATAAGCGGCATCGTCGGTATTCCGCTATGGGCACTTTCGTATGTCTGGATTCCCTTCCGGCTAATGGGACAAGAAACAGAAGCGGTCTGGTCATTCGTCGTGATTAGCGAGATTATGGCAGAAGTTGTGGGTATTATAGCTATTGCTGCCGGTCTGATAGCAAAGAGGTCGGTAGAGCCGGGTAGTGTAGCCCTCCATCAAGCCACACGAGGAATCATCCTGGGGGTAGTGGTTTGTATCTGTGTTATCGTCTTCAATGCTATAGGTATTCTCTTCTTCTAATTTTATACACCCGCTTCAGCGTAGTAACAAGTACAGAGAAGGCAGGGTAGGCACTTTTCAGAATAACCTGTAGGATGTATACGACGTTCCGGTTAATACTGCTTGAAGCTGCCCTACCGCTCTTACCAACTCCGCAGTATCCACCCGCATTCCGGCGAAATCAGCTCATTACCGGATGTGGCTATTACCCTTTCCGGCACCCTACACTTGTTTGCTGCTACTTGCTCAGTTTTTCAGACATCTAATGATTATTTCGGTTATTCCCTATAGCTCTTTGTAGCACCATAATATTTAACAGAACGAAGTAAAAACCGGCTGCTGCTTAGTGGCCGTTTTTTTATGCTCCTGGCATCAGTCTATTTCCGGTGCATTACGTTTATAATCCGCCAAATAGCAGGATACCGGGTACTTATTTGCCGATTCGACAACACCCGCTCTTCTGCTCTGTTTACCGGACTAAATCACGAACAAGCAGATTATCGGCTCAACTCTGGAGATTCCCTCTTGTATATACCAGGAGTGAGCTAAACAGGGAGGCAGATTAAGGAAGAAGTTCGTTCCGGTCAATACCTGCTATCAAGTCAAGTACCAGCTCTTAAGATACGCTGATTGCAACCTTCTCCTGTCTGACTACATCACAACGCCATTACCGGTATAAAATAAACAAGCCCTATATCAGAGATACGGGCTGTCTGGTCTACTCAACGTTATGAAAACTATATCTATGCTTGTACGGTGGGGCCGGAAAACCCTTTGTTCAATTAGTCTCGCATATTGAACACTACAAAGGTATAGCCCCTTACTAAACCCTAAATTGAAAGCGGGTTAAAAACGGAGTACAGCAGGTTAAAAGGTGGTGAAAAGCCTCAGACTGTTTACTTGCTGATTATTAGTCCTGCCCCCCTTACCGTTCGCTCAAAAGTATTGTAACCTACCGGTTATATATTCTTATATTCCACTTCTTTACTTAGCCTTACCCGTTGATGATACGCTGTTTTCTGTTTGTCTTATTAGCTTGTTGCCTCATCAGTTTAGCACAAAGTCCTAATCAGGAGCCTATCGGGAATACCGTTGCTTTTACTAATGTTACAGTGGTTGATGTAATCAGTGGGGAGTTGAAACCCGATATGACGGTACTTATCTCTGGTAACCGCATCTCGGCTCTGGATAAGAGTAGAAAAGTACGCATTCCCAAACAGGCACAAGTGATACCGGCAAAAGGGAAATATCTGATTCCCGGTCTCTGGGATATGCATGTGCATGTCGCCGTATCACGGGATTACCGAAGCTATGTCTACTTCCCGCTCCTGCTGGCTAATGGCGTTACCGGCGTTCGGGATATGTGGACCACCCCCGATGACCTTAAACTCATACGAGCCTGGAAGGATAGCGTAGAAACAGGACAAAAGCTTATTCCCCAGATAGCCGTGGGTAGTACAATTGTGGATGGCGTTCCGGTAATGCATCCTAACTCATTGGGAGTTGCTAACCCCGAAGAGGCCAGACAGGCTGTACGTATGCTCCACCAGGCCGGTGCAGGGTTCATTAAAGTTTACGAGCTCCTTTCCCGCGAAAGTTATTTTGCTATTGTCGATGAGGCTAAGAAGTTAGGGATTCCCATTGCCGGCCACATCCCTCAGCTTATAACCGCACGTGAAGCTTCTAATGCTGGTCAACGCACTATAGAGCACCTAGCAGCGCCCACCATTTTTGTTGCCTGCTCTTCGGATGAAGAACGGTTTAAACAGATGAAACCCGAAGACTGGACATGGCCACTTCGTGGTGAATTGCTTCAGTCCTTCAGCGAGCAGAAGTGCCGTGAACTGGCAGCTGTTTTTCTGAAAAACGATACATGGCTTTGTCCGACTAATGGTATTAATCGGGTATACTTCTTAGGAGATGGGCCGGAGTTTAAAAAAGATAATCGACTTCGCCGTTATGCACTAGCCAGTCATGTCGGAAATAGGTGGTTCAAATATCCGGAACGGTTCAAGCCTGAAACTCGCCCGATACGGGAACTGTATGTGCAGAAAGGCTTAGAACTAATCCGAATCATGCACAGTATGGGTGTGCCGCTTTTAGCGGGCACAGACCTGAATAACCCTTTTATCTACGCTGGTTTTAGTTTACATGATGAACTGGAGCTATTCGTAAAAGCCGGATTATCCCCACTGACAGCCTTGCAAACGGCAACCATCAATCCCGCCAAATACCTCGGCAGAGAGAAAGAAATGGGCACTGTGGAGGAGGGTAAGCAGGCCAATCTGGTGCTGCTGGATGCTAATCCGCTCGATAACATCAATAATGTGCGGAAGATAGGGGCTGTGGTCGTCAATGGGCGGTACTTACCGAGGGAAGCTCTGGATAAGCTGCTGGTCGAAGCTGAGTCTATAGCAAAAGATAAATAAAATATGTCTATCTATTCAATCAATCGTAATTAGATATTCTGTACTATCTCTTAACTAACAATCCGTCTAAACCTTTATTCCCAAGTTTCCCATGAGAAAGGTATTTTTAACCGCCGTATTGCTGATTACCGGGTCTGCTATAGCTTTTAGCCAAACCAACGCCAGTGGAAGCAACGCATCCACAAGTAGTGAGGAGCAAGCTGTTTTACAAGTAGAACAGGAATTCTTTAAAGCCCTAAATCAGGGGGATGCAAATGCAATAACATCAATAATAGCAGACGAGTTTATAGGAGTCCTGCAAGGGGCTGGACTATCTAAACCGGCTCTTCTAGCCCGTTTACCGCGTATTTCACAAAACTACTCGTATAGCGGCTCCGATATGAAAGTTAAGACCCTAGGCGAAACCGCAGTGGTTTACGGGCGGTATAGTGTAGGATTAAAAGGAAGTAAAGATGAAATAGTTAATACATTCTACTACCAATTCACCGACACCTTCATCAAACGGCAGAAGCGATGGCAACTGGCCGTTACTCACGCGAGCCGGATTCCTTACTGGCGAGTGCGTCAGCCGGAAGACAAAGAATTACAGCGCCTGACTGCATTGAGTTGTAAACAAGAGTCTTCGCTAAAATCGCAAAACTCCGATACCCCAGCTTACATCCGATTTACCAACACCACCAATCAGCCTGTTACTATTTATTGGCTTGACTGGCAGGGTAAACGCGACCCTTTGGATAGCCAAAAGGCTGTAGTGCAGCCAGGTCAATCAAGCTTTCAGTATTCATATGTGACCCACCCATTCGTCATAGCTGATTCAAAAGGGACTTGCCTGGCAATCTATCAGCCTAGTGCTGAACCCTCACTGGCCGTTATCAAATAAGGTCAAGTTGTTCATATATCCAAAAGCTTCCCTGATGAAGACTCAATCTATTCTTCAGACTTTGCTCGTGGGAATCTTTGCCATTCCAATGCTGGCAATGAGTATCCAAAAACGGAAGCCTGCTTCAACAGAACCCATCTACTTAAACCATTTCTACATGGTTCTGGATTCGGCTACATTCAAGGCGATTGCATCAGACGAGTTTCTCCAGAAACAGTTTGCCGTTCCCGAGCAACGGACAACAGTCCGCAAAGATATAACCTATATGGCATTGTATTTCTACGGGGCTAATACGTATATAGAATTCATGGAGGCATCGCAAGCAAAGCAGATTGGCTTGGGAGCACCCTTTGGGATTGCTTTAGGTGTAGATGAGGCTGGTGGACTGCAAGCTTTGGAAAAGCAGATACCTACGGAAATCGACCTTAACCCAGAGCCACGAACCCGCCTTTTCGATGACAAACAATTAGGATGGTTCTTTATCGCAAGGCCCAAAAACCTTCCCTACATCAATCTTTGGCTCATGGAGTGGCACCCTGAATACTTAACAGCTATAAAGTCAAAAGTAAGCCCGCAAGAGACTACCGTAAGTCGAAAACAGTTCATTGAAAGTTATTCGGGAGTTTTAGGAAAGAACCCGCAGAAGGCTTACCTCCAAGATGTGATAGGGCTTACTATCAGTCTCGATAAAACAAGAGCTGCGAGGCTTGTAGATGTTGTACAGTTACTGGGATACCGCACGAGCACCAAAAGCAATACAACACTGCTGCAAGGCCCGGATTTTACCATGACAGTAGTTGCCGAAGCAGACTCTACAAAGGCCCGTGGCATTCAGCAAATCAACATGCGTACGCGAGCTACTCCCACAAAAACGGTACATCATTTCGGCACGTCTACCCTGCGATTTGAACGAAACAATTTGGCGACATGGTCTTTTTAACTAACGTTCGAGAAGATGTTCTATGAGGTAGTGCATTCCGGTTAATACCTGCAAAGAGGACGTACCTGCCTTGTCCTGAACACTTTTCCGTAGGTTAACTACCCTGCCTACCCTAACAGGACATCACTACATTTCGATTAATGCAGAAGGTGCAGACTAAGACGGTGGCTGCATGGTCCGGTGTGGCTCGCCATCGCTCAGCAATTAACCGGAATGCTGTGAGGCATAAGTGGTACCTAGTTGTAGCGCATCATATTCAGACTAAGAAGAGAGGCAGTTATGATGTTCTTGAAATGCTGTAAAGCTAGGTCAACGGTGGTCAGTTAATGAATGGATTGTCCTTACATCAATAATAATATTTCCAGCCTTCTGATGCAAAAAGCTGTTTTGGCCTGTAAAGCTTGCCGTTCTTTATAACCCATTCAACCCGGCGAATGTCGCTGATGTTTTGGGCAGGGTTGCCGTCTACCAAGATAAAATCTGCCGCTCTGCCAATTCCTATCGTTCCGAATGTGTTTTCTAATCCGCAGTGTTTAGCGGCATTATAGGTGGCAATTTTCAATACTTCCTTAGCCGGAATACCTGCTTTAACATAAAGTTCTAGTTCGTGATGTAAAGCAATTGCGTTTCCTCCGTCTGTCCCAGCATTAAGGGGAATGCCGTTATCGTAAAGAAGCTTTACCATTTTCATCATATTCTGAAAAGTAGAACGGTACAGGTCTTTTTTATCCTCCCTGCTAACGGCTACTTTTATGGAAAGGTCATTACGAAGAGTGGCAGGTAACCAGTTTGCAATGGACTTCATCATCCCGCTGGTATCCCCCTTAAAATCCCTGAATCTACCTGATTGAAGGTTCATCGTTGGGTCAACTGCTACTGCTTTCTCTTTCAGCAGTCGAATAAACGACTGAACCGGCTCACTGCGTAAGTCAAGAGCACCTGCTCGCTCACCTACCGCGCTAAAACGTACAGGCGTCCGCGTATCTAGGGTGTCCTCCAGAAAGTTCAGGAAGAGAAAGTTCATATGGGTGAGTTCATTATACCCTTCTTTTACTGCCTTTTCTGCCTTCATGAAAGCAGGAATATGGCCACCCACACGCATCCCGAGCTTATGAGCTTCGGCACAGATAGGTTTTACCCATTCAGGATTTATGGAACTGTACAACTTTATCTGCTTGTACCCTAACCGGTAGTAATCTTGTACGGCATGTATTGCCTCATTCAACGAAGAGACAATTTTTCCGGCTGGTGCTTGAAAAGGCCCCTTCCTGTCGATTAAGCCGGAAGTATAACTAATGTCAGGTCCTAACAGTTGATTAGCCGCAATCTGCTTTTTATATAAGAGCACTATATTGGCATTACCCATCTCACGAACGTGGGTAACACCGCCCGCTAAGTACCAAAGCCCTCTATCTTTATAGTAATGGGTGTGCATGTCCCATAAACCTGGCATCAGAAACTTTCCTTTGGCATCAATAATAGAGTCTGCTTTCACAGTTCTTTTTTCGGCAGAGGGGAATATGGCCGTTATTTTTCCGTTAATGACCTCAACGGTCATATTCTTTTTTACACTAGCGTTAGCAGACTCAAAGACGGAAGCATGTGTAATCCATAAACGAGAAGGTACAACGGTAGCAAACCGCCGCATTTGCTGAGTATTATAAGCTTGACCTGCTTGTTCCTGTAGCATCACTAAAGTATCTGCTAAGGTTTCAAATCCTTCCTCAATAATAGAAAAAGAGGGAAACACAGTGGCAAAATATCGCAGGTCCTTAGTGAGCCATATATACTGCGGCATGGGTTCGTTAGCGGCATGAATAGCAAACAACTTAAGAGGAAGCTGTTTGCCTTTATAAGATACAGTTTTTAGGTCTGCTTCCTCCAGGCGAATTGAGTCGTTAGCTATGGTTACTCCTTTTTTATCTTTCTGCCGTAACAGCCAGTTAATCTGGAGTTCATAAAGTGCAGGAATCATTCCTGATTGATACCACCCATTATTGAAATTTCTGGTTGTACGACTTCCGTTAATATTCTCAACCGCAGAATCACCAATTACTTCAAAGGTTTCAGAATAAGGATTTTTATTATAGTTAATTCCCGTTGTTAGGGAAGACGTAATCAGTCCGTCTTTACTAGTTTTTACAATTGACCGTACATTCGGTCCCCGGCCACGGTCATTGTAATAGTAGATGTAATGGTAATCATTAGTAGCCTCGTGCCATGATTTTAATTTGCCCTGGATAGCACCACTCATGACTACCGAATAAAATGTAGTATCAGTGGCTTGGCTCCGGCATAAAGTAACAGAAATGATACAAAGGAATACTAAGCTGTAGAGTACTTTCATTTTAAGGTTAAAAATGGCAACGCATAGCCAATATAATGAAATTCAGCGGTTTGTTATTACTCCTCCGGTCAGAAATGGTTGCGATTTAACGAACGGTTATACGGCCTGATACCTATTTTGACCTTTTTTGTGAAAAGTGCCTGCCCTGCCTACCCTGATAGGACGTTACGGCATTCCGGTTAAATTCACACAGGGATAGGTCAACACACTAAAGGTTATCCAGAATAGACACCACAAGGCTACTAGACCGCTATTAATCTGCCGAATTTAACCGGACTCATCAACGAATCTGATGGAATTACCGATAACACCATAACTAGGCCAAAGCTCGTGCAGTCGTCTATTTTGTGCAGTTCTTCAGGTGACGGGTAGAACCCATCAACGTCTACACCCTATGAAGCGATTCCGATACCTCCGCAACTTAGCTCCCTATATTGCCTGCTTACTCGCTCAAGGCTTCCTGCTTAGCCTCATGTCCTTCATCTTCTAATATCAATCCAATCCTTTATGCCGGTCATCACTCGGCAATTCCTGGCCGGTGTAGGTATTAAAGATTAAGCCGTATAAGAAGGTATCAATGTAGCAGCTCTTGCTCCTTCCGGTGAACAAGCTATACACCGCTATAGCTGATGTTTTCCTTCTGTATCCTGGTAGAATGCCGATAGAAATCCTTTACTACGGCACCAGTAGTATATCTGTATATACCAGAACCCATTGGTAAAAATGGCGTCCTTTTCAAAACCCCCTCTGCCCTTCAGCAGAAAAGATTTAAGCCCTTAGTTACCGAAAGTCGCACTTTTTTGAGCCTTCTACGGGCCGTTAGCCCCGAGTGCGCAGGAGCAGCTTAAACCTGCAATTGAGATAGACCCCTTACACTCTTGCTAACGTCTTTCCAGTCAGTCTCCATTCAGCATATCCATTCAAGAATACAGTTATTAGTGAATCAGTGTGCATCAACAATATATTTATAGGCATTTGCAAAGCTAATACATATTTATATTATATTTGTATTGGTTAGAGCCCGCTCCCGAGGTGAATTATCGGAGATTGGTATGCAGATTATCACAGAGTTTACCCGCTCGACCTATCGGGACATTAACCGTAGCCTACTGGCTGGCGTTAACACTCAACAAGCTATTCAACTGATAGATGCTGTATCCGGTCTACCCACACTACCCGGTACAACCTACCGTACTTTCTGGGTAGATGACATTGCCGGATATACAGAACAACTTAAGACCAGCAAACTGATTACATTCAGGGCTTTTACCAGCACCAGCCGTTCTAAAGGAGTAGCAGAGCAGTTTAATGGTAATGTACGACTGACAATTGAGGGTAAGACAGGTCGTGATATTGCTGCGTGGAGTGACAATCTAGCCGAGGAGGAGACGCTTTACCTTCCGGAGTTAACCTGCCGCATAAAGAAAGTGAGAACCATTAAAATCGGCGGTAAGGTCTGGGCTGTTGAGGCTGAATTAGTAGAACTATAAAGGTTGCCGGAGCCTTGAAGCCGGAAATAATATATGCAGACTGAGCAGGATAAAGACCAAATGAAGGTACCATCTGAAGAACTGACCGAGCGGATGCAATCTGCCGGAGAAGGTATCTTTTCAGGAGAGGCTGAAGACATCGAAGAGGAGGAAATAGACCTGCCTGGCCAGTTACTTCCCGGTGGAGGGCTACGACTGTCTAACACGCCTGAAGATATACCCAAACTTATTGCTGAACTCCGCAAAATGCGCGGTATGACTCAGGCGGAACTGGGTCAGGCCATCGGTTATCCGGCTCAGGTCATTGGCAATATAGAGCAGGGTAGCCGTAAGCTGGGACTGAAGACGCTGAAGGATTTGTTCAATGCGCTGGGTGGTGACCTATACATCGAATACCGCCAGAAGTAGTCAAGCCATATAGGTAATCATCTGGTTGAGATGGCTATTCTTACCCTATACTTTTTTCGTAGCACACACCTTGAGAAGTGTACAAAAATTTTTATCTTTATATACGACTACGCTGAGTTAAGCAGATAATAGAAGTGTTCCGGTTGCAGAGTGGTTGTTTCAACTATATTTCAACCAACAACAAAAAGGCACTTAACATTGATGCTAAGTGCCTGATAATGAGGGTGGGTCCTGAGGGATTCGAACCCCCGACCCTCTGCTTGTAAGGCAGATGCTCTGAACCAGCTGAGCTAAGAACCCTTTTTCTGTCCCGCCCGTTGTTGTCGTTTGGGACTGCAAATATAGAGGGCGTAGAGGCCGTTTTGCAAGCGTTTACGCAAAAAAAATCAAAGTTTTTTGTAAGCCGTTGACCCTCAAAGGCCTTTATTCAAAGTTTAAGTAGATCGTTACGGCGTGCGACGTGAGCCGGCGAATGCTACTGTTGGCCGTAGCTGGCGTTTGCTGGAACAGATTCGGAATACCGTGGGCAAATCGTAATTCCGGCGAGAACTTGAAGAACTCGAAAAACTGCTCAAAGCCTATCCCATATTCGATCTGGAAGTCTGTGGTGTTGGTGCTGAGCCGGGTAGCACCCAGCACTTCCCGCCGGCGCACGTTGGTCTCTACACCGAACGTCCCCCCGGCTACCAGATACATCCGGGAGTTATGCCGCCGTTCGGATTTATACTTCAGCAGTAGCGGAAACTCCAGCCAGGTAGACTCGCGGGTCAGTGTCCGGCTGGTGCCGCTCTGCCCGTCAAAAATGATTTCCCGGCCGTAGAGGGATACCGCCGGGGTAAGCCGGACGTCGATGCGGTCGGTAAGGAAGCCGTTCAGGATGAAGCCAACCCGAAAACCGGTACGTTTGGGTGAGTAAATCCGTAACGTTGTGTCGGCATTGACGAAGTTTTCGCTGTATCTGATATTAAAGCGCGTGTTGGGAGCGGCAAAGTAGAAGCCGTAATGAACCGGTTTGTCGTCGTAATCCTGCAGATAAACCCGTTTGATGCGAATATCCTGCGCCTGTACCAGCGAGCAGAGGTTCCAGAAAAACAGTCCGGTCAGGATGACTTTTGACCAAGATAGATTGAGGCAATGCCGAATGTTAACGGTATCCATTTTGTGTTTGTAAACCCCGCCGTTTCAAAAACCCGCAAAAAATCCGGCCCGTCCGGAAAGGCCTGCACCGACTCGGGCAGGTAGGTATAGGCCGATTGATCCTTACTGATCATACGCCCGATAAGCGGCAGAATTGTATTCGAATAAAAAGAATAGAGTCGTTTGAAAATAAATCCCCGGGGTTTCGAAAACTCCAGCACCAGACATACGCCACCGGGACGGGTAACCCGGTACATATCCTGAAGCCCTTTCAGAAGATTTTCGAAGTTCCGTACGCCAAAGGAAACGATGACGGCGTCAAAATCATTGTCCGCAAAGGGCAAACCTTCCGAGTCTCCGGAGCGCATTTCTATTATCCGGTCAACACCCCGCTTCTGCATCTTCTCCCGGCCAATCGACAACATACCTTCCGAAATGTCGACACCCACGATCTTTTCGGGTTTCAGCGCCAGGGCTTCCAGGGCAAAATCACCCGTGCCGGTGGCTACGTCCAGAAGGGTTCGGGGCGCAAAGGGTTTGAGCTGCCGAATGGCTTTTTTACGCCAGTAAATGTCGATACCCCCGCTGAGCAGGTGATTCAGCAGGTCGTATCTGGGCGAAATGTTGTCGAACATTTCGGCAACCTGCTCCCGCTTGCTGGTGCTTTTTTCTTTATACGGAACAATAGCCATGTCTACGAATAGAGGTGCAAAGGTACAATCAAAAACGGGTGTTTAGCACGAAAGTTTGTCTTTCATACCGGAATTCTATAGTTTTCAGCTAGATTCCCAATGTTGCATTCTTTTCAAAGTGTATGACTAACTTTTTCTTTTGGACCCTGCTGCTGACCGCGCTGGTGCCCGGAGACGATGATCGCCTGCTCACGAAAGCCAGACGGCTGCATCAGCGTATGCTGAGCGTTGATACCCACGCCGATGCACCGATTAATATGGTGCGTCCCGGTTTTAACATGGGCGCTGCTCACGATACGTTTACCGATGAGTCCCAGATTGACTTTCCCCGGATGAAGCAGGGTAGCATGGATGCCATGTTCTTTGCCGTGTATACGGCTCAGGGCCCCCGCACACCGAAAGGACACCAGCAGGCGAAAGAAAAAGCCTTCGATATTTATAAAAGTGTCTACCGGGCGCTGCAGCAGTACCCGGATATGGCCGAACTGGCCACAACGCCGGACGATGCCTACCGGCTAAAGAAAGCCGGCAAACGGGCCATCTTTATCGGCATGGAAAACGGTTACCCTATCGGTAAAGACCTGTCGCTGGTGAAGGCCTTCTATGAACTGGGCTGCCGCTACATTACCCTGGCGCACTTTGCCAACAATGAAATCTGTGATTCGGCTACTGATCCCGACGGCCCGCTGCACAATGGCCTGAGTGCCTTTGGCCGGGAGGTGGTGAAGGAAATGAACCGGCTGGGGATCCTGGTCGATGTGTCGCACGTGTCCGATAGTGCCTTTTACGATATTCTGCATCTCTCGCGGGCGCCGGTTATTGCGTCGCACTCCAACGCCAGAGCCTTATGTGATATGCCCCGTAATATGACCGACGACATGATCAAGGCTATAGCAGCCAACGGGGGGGTTGTTCAGGTGAATTTCGTGCCTGAGTACCTGCGGAAACCCTCGGAGATTCACCGGCAGGCCATTGCCAAAATCCGGATGTCTACCGTGGGCAAAGTAATGAACGCGGCCATGGAGCGTCGGATTAATGCCCAGATCGACTCCGTTAATAATCACTTCGCCCGTGAGCAGCCGACCGTCGCCGACGTGGCCCGTCATATCGATTATATTGCCAAACTCGTCGGTGTGGAGTTTGTCGGCATCGGTAGCGATTTCGATGGCGGGGGCGGAGTGCTGGGTCTTGTTGATGTTACCCAGATTGAGAACCTGACGGTTGAACTGCTCAAGCTGAATTACTCCGAAGAGGACATCGAAAAAATCTGGGGTGGCAACATCATGCGGGTGCTGAAGCAGGCCAGGGTTCCGGAAGATCCCTTACAGGCTGATAAGTAACTGGGTGACTTTCCCCGCTTTTTTGTTCGATACGCATACCAAATCCTAACCCTCCTCCCATGAATCGTTCCGAGTTTTTAAAAGCGTCGGCGGTGGCCGGTGCGGCCCTGATTACCGACCCCCTGGCGGCCAGACCGTTTCTTACCCGCATGCCGGCGACTAAGTACCGTACGGCCCTGGTAGGCTCCGGCTGGTGGGGCACTAATATTGTGCGGGCAGCCCTCCAGGCCGGCGAGTCGAAGCTGGTAGCGTTGTGCGACGTAGACCAGCGCCAGTTGGTTAAAGCCGGCGAAGAAGTTGGTAAACTGACCAGCGATAAGCCGAAGCTTTACAAGGATTACCGCGAGATGCTGACGGCCGAGAAACCCGAAATCGTGATTGTAGCCACGCCCGACCATTGGCACCCGCTCATTGCCATTGCGGCTATGCAGCAGGGGGCACATGTGTACGTGGAGAAGCCCATCGGCCACACCATCAACGAAGGAAAAGCGATGGTGCGGGCGGCCCGGCAAACCGGACGCGTTTGTCAGGTAGGTACCCACCGTCGGATTTCGCCCCATAACCGCTCGGGTATGGAGTTTCTGAAGTCGGGCAAAGCGGGTAAAATCGGTATGGTGCGGGCGTTTGTCCACTATGGCGGTGGCCCCGGACAGCCGGTGCCCGAAGAGGCACCCCCGAAAGAACTCGACTGGGATTTCTGGTGTGGTCCGGCCCCGATGCGTGCTTACAACAAGCAGATTCACCCCCGCGGCTTTCGCAATTACCTCGATTACGCCAACGGCACCCTGGGTGACTGGGGTATCCACTGGCTGGACCAGATTCTGTGGTGGACGGAAGAGAAGTACCCGCGCAAGGTATACTCTACCGGCGGCCGGGCCATCAAAAAGGACAGCACCGACGCTCCCGATCACCAGGTAGCTACCTACGAGTTCGAAGATTTTACAGCCGTTTGGGAGCACCGCCAGTTTGCGGGCAATAATGCGGAGAAGACGCACCCGCAGCAGGCCGTGGGCGTGTATTTCTACGGTACGGAAGGGACTTTCCATATGGGTTGGCTCGACGGCTGGACGTTTTACCCCGTAGACCGGAACAAGCCCATCATTCACGAAGACGCCAAGCTGCACAAGCCCGACGACCAGAATATCCCCGAACTCTGGGCCAATTTCCTGGAGGCAATAAAAACGAATAAGTTGCCGGTGAGCGACATCGAAATCGGGCATCGCTCAACCAATATGGCCCTGTTGGGAATGCTTTCCCTGAAGCTGGGTCGTAGTGTGGAATGGGATGGCGAGAAGCAGGTGATTAAAAACGATCCGGAAGCCAACAAACTGCTCAGCCGCGATTACCGGGGGCAGTGGAAATACCCGGTGGTGTAAAACAAAGGGGGAGACAGCGCTGTCTCCCCCTTTGTTTTATAGCGTCAACTCCTGGCTGCCTTCTTTCAAAGCTACCGTTTTCCCTTTCCAGCGGAGCGTACCGGTTGTTTTTGCCGGCAGCACGATATTGGCTTTAAGGCCGCCATTGGCAACCTTCTCGAGCCGCACGGCAATGTCGCCGGCCGGGTGAGGGATCTTTCCTTCCGCCAGCTGCAGGTCACCCAGGTACGGTTCAATCCGTACGGAGCGGAATCCCGGTTCGGCGGGGTTGATGCCACAGATGGTCGACAGAAACTCGTACACCGGTGAGGCACTCCAGGCATGGCAGTCGGAGCGGGTGGGTTCGGGGTTCTCGGCAAAGGTGGTCAGCCCCATCGCCAGCATGTCGAACCAGGGTTTTAGCTGAGGGATCAGCTGATCGCCCAGGCCGGCTTTTTTCATAGCCTGGAACAGGTAATACTTGAAATAGAACGTGGCTTGGGTCAGGCTCGGCTCCGTCATTACTTTTTGCAGCAGGGCTGGCTGCTGGGCCACCGGTATAGCATCGGTCAGCACGGCCAGAATGTTGGCATGCTGACTAAACCGGTTCTTTTCCGGTGTATCGGCAATGAGCCCTCGTCCGGCGTCCCAGCACTGCTTATACACGGCTTTTGTCTGCTGCCGGGCCAGGGTCCGGTAGTGTTCCGCCCGTTCATTCTGCCCATAGTGAGCCAGCAGGTCGGCCGCCCGCTGAAACGTATAGGCCTGCAGCAGGGTCAGGATGCTGGAGCCGCCCTTTCGGGCACCTACCGGCACCCCCCCGGCTACTTCACCCGGCGCTTCCCACTTCGACCAGTCCACAAAATTCCACCACTCCAGGGGGCCGTTCAGGCCAGTTTTCTCCAGCCGTTGTTCATGCCAGTTCAGTACGCCTTCCATGCCGCGCAGCAGGGGCTTGATAAAGGCGTCGTCCTGGCGGTGCATCCAGTAGTCGTGGATCATGTTGACCCAGAACAGCGAAAATGTGGGAATGACCTGGAAATCGGCGCTGGGGTAGCGGCTCTGCGTCAGGCCATCGCTGAATCGGCTGTGGTCGTAGTCCATAATGGCCTTCCGCATCAGGCGGTCGTCGCCGGATACGTACAGCGAGATCATAGCCTGGATGCGGGTATCGCCGGTGTATTGCAGTTGTTCGTAGTACGGGCAGTCGTAATACGTTTCGCCCGCGCATAACTGGGCGGTCCGCCAGCCGACGTTCCAGATGTCAACCAGGCTTTTCTCGTCGCTGGCAAACACGGCTTTCTGCGCGAAGGGGTAGCCGGTAAACTGGCCGGTCAGGTCTTCCAGCACTACCGGCTCGCGGGCGGTTTCGACGGTCAGTTGCAGGTAGCGGTAGGTTCGGAACCAGAGTGGCCTGAACATCCGTTTGTTACCGCCATCGGCGACAAACTGGTCTTCAAAACCAACGAGCCGCCGGCCTTCTACTTCGTTGCGGTTGCCTTTCTGGCCTTTACTGTCGACCAGCGCTTCGGCATAGCCCAGCGTAATGACGGCTCCTTTGCCCCGGCTGACGGTCAGTTCCGGGTACGCATTGGTGAGGTGCCCCTGATCGAGCAGGAAAACCGCGCGCGTTCGGGCCGGTACCGTAACGGGGGCTTTCCCTTTTAGGAAATCGTCGTTCATCTGCCCATATTCGGCCCGGCGCACGGCGCTTAGCCGTTGGGTGGCTTCGGCCATCATGGGTATAGTGCGCGGCACCAGGTTCCAGTTACCGTCGGTGCCCAGCCCGCGTGGCTTAGCCGGAAACCACAGGGTACGGGCTGCTGGCCAACTACTGTCGTTGAAATTCGACTGCTCCCATCCCCATGGATACTGAGCGGCATCGACCCGATCGCCGTCGCCCACAACGATATACGTGCGCAGTTTGGCATTGTCGTTTTTGATAGGCGAGTAGGCCGCATTTTGCAGTACTTTCCAGGTGTTATCGGTATTGACTACTTTTTCGGCTTCGCCATCACCCTGCACAATAAAACCGGCCTGGTAGCTCATCTGGGCAAACGGAGCCGACTCACCCAGGTACCAGACCTGAGCCGCCAGGGTATTGTTGCCGGTTTGCAGGTACGGCGCCAGATCCAGCGTCTCGTAGTTCCAGTGCTGGGTATCGCTGCGGGCCGGGCCGTGGGCGACCGGCCGACCGTTGATAAAAAGCCGGTAGCGGTTATCGGCCGATACGTGTACCACAAAGCGGCCGGGTTTCTGCGGCAGGCTGAACGTTTTTCGGAAGTGGTAAATGCCGTACTGCCGGCCGGGGGCTGTCGGGTGCATGATCCATTTGGCCGTCCAGTAGTCGGTTTGCCAGCGGGCGTTGGGTTTAGGCGTTTGGGCCGTAGCAGTTAGGCAAGTAGTGAGAACAAACCAGAAAACACACAATCTTTTCATGAAAAGCGGACCGAAAAGCTGATTATCCACGCAAGATAAAGACATTTCGGCAAGCCTGGACATTCGGGCCTGCGGAATGTTTCCGGGCGTATACGTTTGCCGCTAAAGCGAGCTCCGAATTTTCCCGGCCGGGAAGTTACCAGATCTTTTTTACGCTCAGAAAGCCACCGACCGTGTTTTCGTAGAGTTTTCCCCGGTCCAGCGCCACTGAGGCTGTGACGATGGTATTGGACCAGCGTGGCAGGGTAATCTGCGCCGAGAGCAGCGACGAAAACTGCTCAATGACGGAGAGGTAAGGCTGTGCGAAAATGCCGTAGTTGCGGCTATAGGATGTTCGAAGCCGCCACGTCAGCTGGTTGAGCAGCCGGCCCTCGGCTCCAACGTACCAGACCTCAACCCGGGTATTGGGGAAAAAGCCTCCGCCGGCCTGTTGGGTTTCCGGTCGGAAGTCCAGATAAGGAGCAATGAACGGTGTACCAATGGTGCGGCCTTTATACGACCAGCCTTCGATGTACTGGGCGTGATTGAAATAATTATCCCGGCCCTGGTAAATGGAGTTTGGGACGTAGAAGGTAGAACCACTCTGATCAAGTGTGCTGATAAATTCCAGCACCACCCGGCTCAACTGAAAGGCACCCGTAGGCGGGGTAAGTGGTTTCCGCTGCCAGCTCAGGCCCGTCAGCCCATCGGGAATATTGACCAGCGCGATGCCCGATTTGTCGTCAAAAATATGCTGGTGGTACAGCAGGAAGTGCATCTGCCGAGTGTCAACTTCAATACCGGCATCGTAACTGCCCAGGTTGTTACCCACGGCATACGTATCAAAGGAGGTAATGTCTGTACCCGCCCAGTCTTTGGGGACAACTCCGGTAACAGCCGCTACATAGGCTTTCAGGGAGGAGGGAAGTTTACCATCGGGGTTGACGCGATCCGAAAAATCACGGAGGTAATCGGCCTGACCGGCCCACTGAACCTGGTGGTTAACGCCGAGGTGTAGCTTCACGGGCCATTCAGGCTTACCCAGCCGGCCATACAGATACTTCTGATGCAGATAGGCGCCTTTTATATAGTCGGCGTTAAACCAGCCATGTCCGTAGCCGGCATTGATCGCCAGCACGCTGCCGAGAAATTTCAGGGGTATATAGCCCATCGTTGCCAACTGCACTTTGGGCACGGGCAGCGCATTACCGGAGCCGATCATAAAACCGGAAGACAGGGTAGAGTCACCCAGGCCAATTAGCTCACGACGTCGTCCTGCGAATAGTTCGAGGGATCGGAAACGCCCTTTTACGTAAGCCTCCGCCAGTATTACCTGATTGGTTTTTCCGGCATTGACCACCGGATTGACCCCAAAGCCCCAGTCGACCGATTTGCGGACGGCACTGGTATCCTGATGAGCATAGCGTTTGGTCAGACTCGCTCTCAGGGTAGCTACCGGAGCCGTCAGCGGAACAATACCGTACTGATTGGTCCTCAACCAGAACGGCATCGCCGACGGAGAGGCCATGAATCCCCCAGCTTCAAGCTCTGCCTGCCAGGCATTTTTATGAACGACTGATTGGGCTGGACTGCTAGTCGGCAGCATAGCGACAATAAACAAAAGACTAGCCAGGCTAAGACCTTTCCCATTAATGGACATACCGGTAAACATAAAGTGGCCTGGGGCCAATTTAGCAGAAATTAAAATAAACCTCCGGGCCAGAGACAGGTGTTCTGTTGATAAGTTTTTTACCGGAAAATAAATCAGTTGACACAAGATTTGATAAAGAGAAGGATATTAACTGTGTGTTCACAGAAAAAGTTTACCAGTGTCAACTTTCTAATTCGGCAAACTTATGAAAAACAAACGTAATGCTTTTTTCGCGTTGCTCGTTGCGCTGCTGGTGGTGAGCTGTCAGGACCACAATTTACCATTAAATCCGAATCGTATTCAGGTGACGGATTTTGCTTCCGGCTTAAAAAACCCTATGGCTATGGACACCGATCCGCAGGGCCGCGTATGGGTAGCAGAGGTTGGAACCGGTCAGAACGATGGTCAGATTTCGGTCATCTTGCCGGGTGGTTTCCGGTTTCCGGTTGTTATTGGTTTTCCCTCGTTTTTTGTGCCTACAGAGCCTTTCCCGGTCGGGTTGAATCATTTTCTGTACATCAGCGGTAAGCTCCATATATTACATGCTAATGGGATGATGTATGTGGCGGACGTCAGTCAGTTTAACCCCGGTACCAGTGTACCCCTGCTGGCGAGTAACCTGCCAACGGAAAATATTGGTCAGTTTGTTATCAACCATAATTTTGGGGCGGAAGATACGGGCGAATCCAATCCCTATAATATGACGGCGGGTCCGAACGGTAACCTCTATATCGTTGATGCGGCTGCTAATGCCGTTATCCGGAGAGACCTGAATGGTACCTTAAGCGTCTTTGCGACCCTTCCCCGTTTCGCTAATCCGACTAATCCAATGGTTGGACCGCCGATGATCGACCCGGTACCGACGGGTATCAATTACCACGGTGACGGATGGTTTTATGTAACTACGCTGACCGGCTTCCCGTTCCTGCCGGGAAGAGCTACTGTTTACCGGCTGGGGCTCAACGGTGTTTTCTCTACGTTCCAGACCGGGTTTACCACGCTGGTTGATGTGGAGTTTGCGGATGGTGTCAGCGGAAGCCTGCCGCTGGTCGTGCAGTTCTCTAATTTCGGTCAGCAGGGCTTCCAGCCCAATACCGGCAATGTTATCATGGCCCACGGCAACACCACTACCAACGTGGTGAGCGGACTGAACTTCCCGACTGATCTGGATAAAGCGAGTCCCAATATGTATTATATAAATAGCATGACGGACGGTACCATTAAGCGGATAACGTATCAGTAGCACAATACCCCGTACCCCGGAATACATTTCCGGGGTACGTACTATATTCGATCAATCAACTCCTTCACCTGGTGTACTTCGCGGCCTACGATGTGGTCGATGATGGCCTGGGCGTGCTCGCGGCCATTTTCAATAAACACTTTCTCGGTGTAGATACCCGCCATCACGGTGCCGCAGACGTACAGCCCCGGCACGGTGGTCTCAAACGTTTCTTTGTTGTAAACGGGCACCTGCGTTTCGTCGTTTAGCTCAACCCCGCAGCGCCGGAGCAGTTCGGCATCGGGAATGTAGCCGGTCAGGATCAGCACAAAGTCGGCCGGTAATGCTCCTTCTTCGCCGGTCTGCAGATTGGTAGTGTACACTTTGCCGGGTTCAATGCGCGTAACGCAGGTGTTGAACTGCGTATGGATCTTGCCTTCTTTCACCCGGTTCTTCACATCCGGTATCAGCCAGTACTTGACCGTTTTCCGAAAATCCTCCGCCCGGTGGACAATGGTGACGTGCGCATCGGTCCGGTATAGTTCCAGGGCCGCTTCGACCGCCGAGTTGGAAGCTCCAATGATCACTACATTAGAGAAGGAATACTGGAAGGGTTCGTCGTAATAATGCGTTACGTGCGGCAGGTCTTCGCCGGGGATACCCAGCCAGCGCGGCTTGTCGAAGTACCCCGTCGCCAGAATTACTTTGCGGGCGTGGTAGGTTTGGCCAGTTGTGGTCAATACGCTGAACGTCTCGCCCTGCTTCTCCACCCGGTCTACGGGCGTAAATAATTTGATGTTTAGTTTGTAGTACCCCGCTACTTTGCGGTAATACTGCAGCGCTTCGTTCCGGTTGGCTTTTACGCCGGTGATGGGAAACGGTATGCCGCCGATCTCGATGTTCTCGGCGGTTGAGAAAAAGCGCATCAGTTTGGGATACCGCCGGATGGATTCGGTGACGCTCCCTTTTTCCAGAATCAGGTGGGTTAATCCACTTTTGGTGGCTTCGATCCCGGCCGCCAGACCGCAGGGACCTCCGCCAACGATAATTACGTCGTATATCGCTGTGCCATTCATTGTTGCCATACCGAACAAACAACCAGAAAGCCCGTTATAGTTTGCCCCAGCGGGCTTTTTTGCAAAGATGATACCCCAATCGATTACTTTCCGGCCGGCCGCATTCGTATTTCTGTTGTATATTTAGGCACGGAGTACCCATCAACCCGCTTGTCTATTGTTCGATTCGCTGTTTCCATACGCTGCTGCTGAAGAGGTTACCTTTTTTGTAGACCTGATTCTGCCCATTCCGGTACCGAAGCTGTTTACCTATCGGGTACCACGGGAGATGGCCGGTCTGATCAAAATCGGTGCCCGGGTGATTGTGCCGTTTGGAAAGAGCCGGGTGATGACCGCCGTGGTGGCGAACATGCACAACCACCCGCCGGCCAAATACCAGGCCCGCTACGTGCTGGAACTGCTCGACGAATACCCGTTGGTGACCAACTACCAGTTGGAACTGTTCAACTGGATGGCGGAGTACTATATGTGCTGTGTCGGCGAGGTGATGAACGTGGCCCTGCCGTCGGGTCTGAAGATCACCAGTCAGTCGAAAGTCCAGTATAATCCGGATTTTGACTACCCGGAACTGCTGACCCCGGAGGAGTGGGACCTGCTAAAGGAACTGCAAAAGCACCCGGCGCTCTCGTACGAGGAACTGGGCCGGCTGGTTGGCGAGGTGAACGTACCAACCGTCATTAAATCGCTGGTGGGTAAGCGGGCGGTCATTGTGTTTGAAGAGGTGCGGGAGAAATACGTACC
Source organism: Nibrella saemangeumensis (assembly GCF_039541915.1). Classification (NCBI taxonomy): domain Bacteria; kingdom Pseudomonadati; phylum Bacteroidota; class Cytophagia; order Cytophagales; family Spirosomataceae; genus Nibrella; species Nibrella saemangeumensis. Next base: position 167,208 of record NZ_BAABHD010000030.1, on the reverse strand, counting down.
GAAGATGGTGCGCAAGATCCGGTTGCACGCCAACTACGAGAACCGCGATCAGTTGCTGATGCTCATTAACCGGCTCGAAAAACTGCCGAAGCAGCAGGAAGTGGTGATGCGCTACCTCCGCTACGTGCCGGTGCAGATCAACCCGGCTACCAATCAGAAAGGGCTGGACAAAACCATCCTGAACCAGGACGATGAACTCTCGCAGTCATCCCTGCAGACGCTCATCAAAAACGAGGTATTTGAGACCTTTGAGGTCATTCAGCCGCGCTTCAGCGATACCGGTATTACCCCCCTCGCCGAAATACGGCTGACGGCTGCCCAGCAGGGCGCGATCAACCAGGTAATGGCCCTGTTTCAGGAGCGGGACGTAGTGTTGTTTCACGGCATCACCGGTAGTGGTAAAACCGAAATTTATATCCGGCTGATCCAGCAGGCGCTGGAAGGGGGCACCCAGGTGCTGTACCTGCTGCCCGAAATTGCGCTGACGACCCAGATTGTGGTGCGCTTGCAGAAGGTGTTCGGCGACAAAATGGGCATCTACCACTCCAAGTTTTCCGATAACGAGCGGGTAGAGGTCTGGAAGGGCATCATCTCCGGGCAGTACCAGTTTGTCATTGGTGTCCGGTCGGCGGTGTTTCTGCCGTTCGACAACCTGGGGCTGATTATTGTGGATGAAGAGCACGAAACTTCCTATAAGCAGCATGATCCGGCTCCGCGCTACCACGCCCGCGACGTAGCCATTATGCTGGCGCACTGGCAAAAAGCCAAGGTACTGCTGGGATCGGCCACGCCATCGGTCGAAAGCTACTTCCACGCCCAGCAGAAACGCTATGGGCTGGTCGAGCTCTTCCAGCGATTTGGCGAGGCTACCCTGCCCAACATCCGGCTGGTCAATGTCCGGCAGGAACGCAAGCAGAAGACGATGAAAAACGAATTTTCGTCGGCCCTGCTGCAGGAACTGGAAATGAACCTGGACCGTAAGGAGCAGAGTATTCTGTTCCAGAACCGCCGGGGTTACTCACCTTACCTGCAATGCGAAGACTGCGACTGGACCTCGCAGTGCCCCAACTGCGCCGTGAGCCTGACGTACCACATGCGGGCGGCCGAACTGCGCTGTCACTACTGCGGCCACAAAGAAGAGGTGCCGCGCTTATGCCCGGTATGCGGCTCCACCAAGGTAAAGACGATTGGCTTTGGTACCGAAAAGATTGAAGACCAGTTGCAGATCCTGTTCCCGCAGGCCCGCATTCAGCGAATGGACCTGGACACGACCCGCACTAAAAACGCCTATCAGCAGATCATCAAGGAGTTTGAAGAAGGGCAGGTTGATATTCTGGTGGGTACCCAGATGATTACCAAAGGCCTCGACTTCGACAACGTCAGCCTCGTCGGTATTTTCGATGCCGACCGGCTCATTCATTACCCCGAATTCCGGGCGACGGAGCGGGCGTTTCAGATGATCACCCAAGTGAGTGGTCGCGCTGGTCGCCGGGCCGACCGGCAGGGGAAGGTGCTTATCCAGACCAGCAATCCCGAACAGACTATTTTGCAGAAGATTCTGGAGAACGATTACCTGGGACTCTACCAGGAGGAGGTCACCGAGCGCCAGAATTTTAATTACCCGCCTTTTAGCCGGCTCATCAAACTGACCATCCGGCATCAGGAGCAGGTGATCAGCCGGCAGGCCGCCAACAAACTGGCCGCCGACCTGACCGAAAAACTGGGCAGCAGCCGGGTGCTGGGGCCCGAAGAGCCGCTGGTCGAGCGTATCCGCAACCAGTTCCTGTACGACATTCTGATTAAGCTCGAGCGGGAAAAGCTCAACATCAAAGCAGTAAAGACGTTCATTCAGGAATGCATTACCAATATTCTGACGGATAAAGGGCTGCGGTCCGTGTCGGTAGTAATTGACGTCGACTGCTTATAATCTTCTTACTCGGCCGTATCACTGGTTTAACCTACCACGGTGTTTGTTTGTATATTACCGCTACTTGCTAGTTCACTACCTCCCTATGAACCGGATTTTTGCCTGCCTGATTGTTCTGCTTACCCTGAGTAGCGCTACCCGCGCTCAGTCGGGCTACATTCTGTCGGGTATTGTCCTCGACTCCGCCACGAACCAGCCGCTGGTCCGGGCGGCCGTTGTACTGGATTACGCCAGACAGACGACCGGTGCTTACACCGACACGCAGGGCCGTTTTGAAATTCGCGTTACACGCGGTGCGCACGTGATTGTGGTTAGGCATATTGGCTATTTATCCTTCCGGCTGGCGCTTAGTGTGCACCGGGATACAGACCTTACGGTGAAGCTACCCTCCGTCTCCAGTCAGTTGGAGGAGGTAGTGGTGACCAGCAAGGGCTATGACCGTACCGTGCGCGAACCAAGGCTTGGCGTTAGTCAGATCAGCATGAAAACGCTCGAACGGCTGCCGGCCGCCCTGGGAGAGGTAGATATTCTGCGGGGCCTGCAACTGCTGCCGGGCGTTACCAGCGTGGGCGAAGCCGCCAATGGTGTCAACATTCGGGGCGGCACTACCGATCAGAACCTGATTTTGCTGGATGATACGCCGATTTTTAATCCTACCCATATGTTCGGCTTATTTTCGGTGTTTCCGCCCGATGCCGTCAATGGGTTGGATCTTTACAAAGGCAACGTACCAGCGCGTTACGGAGGCCGGGCGGCTTCGGTGCTCGACATCAGCTTAAAGAATCCCAATTTGGAGCAGTTCCGACTAACCGGGGGCATTAGCCTGGTGTCCAATAAGCTAACCGCCGATATCCCTGTTGTGCCGGGAAAAGTAGGCCTGCTGGTCTCAGGCCGGGGGGCGTTTAATTCCCGGCTGTTGCCGATGGTCTCCAATCAGCTTAGTAGCATCCGGGCCGACTTCGGCGATGTAGTTGCCAAAGCATTCTGGCGAATTAGTGACCGCAGTACACTGACCGCCATGGGCTATTTCAGCAAAGATTTTTTCCAGACTAACCTGCTGGGTAGTTTAGCCAATATCAATTCAACCTCTACGCAGTTTCGCCACCAGACCCTAAATAGCATGGTGCGGTGGTTTTATGCCCTTACTCCCCGGCTCAACCTGCAGGCCACCGTCACTCAGGCCCAGTATGTACCCGATATATTGTCGAGAGAAGCGGTTACTGACAACATGGTAACCCTGCGGCAGGCACTCCGGCAGCGGCAGGCTAAAGTCAGCCTGAACTACCAGCGGGAGTCCGACAAAACCGAGGTAGGTATCAGCGCCATTCACTACCAGCTCAATCCGGGCGAACTGCTGCCGGGCAATAGCCTCAGCGTAAATTACCAGAAAACACCGGGCGAGAACGCCCTCGAACTGGACCTTTACGCCGACCACGAAGCCAGTATATCGGAGCGGCTGGCGGTGTCGGCGGGCCTGCGGTACTCTCATTTTCTGAGCCTAGGGCCAGCTCTGGTGCGCCAGTACACAAGCGGGGAACCCATTGATGAAACCTCTGTTGTAAGCACCATTGAATACGCGGCCGGAAAGGTGACCCGGCAATACAACGGTCTGGAACCCCGGGTAGGCGTTCGTTATTCCGTAGGTGCCAACGCGTCGGTAAAGGTCGGCTACAACCTGATGCGCCAGTATTTGCAGGTTGTGACTAATACGACTACACCCCTGCCTACCGCCCGCTGGAAAACCAGCGACCCCCATATTCGGCCGCAGGTGAGTCAGTTATGGTCGGCAGGTTGGTTTCAGAACCTCAAAAACAATGTCTACGAGTGGTCGGCAGAGGTGTACTGGCGCAATACCCGGAACGTGCTGGACTACAAGCCGGGCGCTGATTTTCTGCTCCAGGCGAACCCGGAAACGCAGCTGCTTCAGGGACGTAGCAAAGCCTACGGACTGGAGATGATGCTGAGTAAAAAAAAAGGAGAACTGACCGGCTGGGTCAATTATACTTTTGCCCGCACACTCAACCAGGTAGTGGCTGGTGCCGACTTCGATCAGCGCATCAACGGGGGCGACTGGTACAGGGCAAACTACGATCGTCCTCATAGTGTAAACGCCAGCATCAATATTAACCAGAGCAAACACCACAGCTTTTCGTTCAATTTTGTGTACAGTACCGGACGACCTTATACCGCTCCCGAGGGCATAATCCGGTATCAGAACCGCAACTATCCGTATTATAACGAACGGAACCAATACCGGCTGCCTGACTACCACCGGCTGGATTTTGCCTGGAACATTTACAACCCAGGCCTGAAGGCCCGGCGCTGGCAGGGGCACTGGACGTTTACGGTCTATAACCTCTACGGTCGTAAGAACGCGTACTCGATCTTTTTCCGGACCGAAGGGCAGGCGACCAACCCTTACCGGCTGGCTATTTTTGCGGCTCCTATTCCTAGTTTATCGTACAACTTTGAGTTTAAGTAAGCTATGATTTCACTCGTCTCCCTGCGTTTACCCCGATTGAACTGGCGCTTACTTGGGCTGTTGGTTGGCAGCTATTGGCTGACGGGTTGCGTGGATTCCTTTCAGCCGGAATTCAACGCTACGGTCAATGTGGTTGTCGTAGATGGCACCATTACCAACCTGCCCGAATCTCAGGTGATCCGGCTTAACCGCTCCAGGGCTGATCCATTTACGGGACGCTTTGGAAACATACCGCTTACTAAGGCACAGGTGCAGGTAATCGTGGATGGAAGTCAGGTAGTTAATGCGCACGAGACGGTGGAGGGTAGCTATCAGCTCCCCAGCGATTTCCGGGGGCAGGTAAGGCACAGCTACCAGCTGCGGTTTCGGTTGGAGGATGGTAGCCAGTATGAGTCTTCGCCCCAGATCATGCCCGATGTACCGCCTATTGACCGGGTCTATGCCCAATTTAATCCGCGAGTTCCCCGGCCCAATCAGCCGAATGCTTTTATGGGTGCCCATGAATTTTACCTGGATATGAGCGACCCGGCTGATCAGCAGAACTACTATAAGTGGGACTGGAAACTGTACGAAAAGCAGGCCTGGTGCCGGAGTTGCACGCAGGGCATATACGCAGTTTACAACATTATTCCGGGCAGATATATGTTTGGTGCCTACTATGTATCCGGTGACCAGCTTTACGAAGATTGTTTTAATCAGCCGCCTAATGTCGCCAGAGAGGGAGGACCACCTTATCACAATGAGCTTTGGTATTATGATTACACCTGCCGGACTCAATGCTGGGAGATACTGCACAACTACACCTTGAATTTATTTGATGATGCGCTGGTGAATGGTAACGCTATTTTGGGGCGTAAAGTAGCGCTGATTCCTTATTACCAGCGGAGTCCGTGTCTGGTTGAGATTCGTCAGTCGGCGCTTACCAAAGAAGCTCACCGCTTTTTTAAACTGGTAGAAACCCAGACGCAAAATACAGGAGGGCTGGCCGATACGCCCCCATCGGCACCGGTGGGTAATGTTAAAAATACAGCCAATGCGCGGGAAAATGTAGTCGGCTTTTTCGGGGCATCGGCAGCGTCGGTAGTTCGCTACTGGCTGGATCGAAAAGATGCTACCGGTATGCCCGTAGCCGCCTTTGACGATAAGGGTAATCCGCTGCTGAATAATGAAGAATTGTTTTATGCCCTCAATGGCCGACGTCCGGAACCGGAGCCTTACCCGCCCTATACGGGTGAGCGTCTAGAGCCCAAAATGCAGATTTGGGGCGGTCCTCCTCGTGTGCCAACGGCCATTTGTGTACCCAGCGACAGTCGGACGCCGTTTAAGCCCGAAGGGTGGCAAGAATAGCTTTGCTTTGGTTTTGCAAAAAATTTACAGACATATTCAGATAGGCAGTTAATTTTGCAGCGGCTTTTGGTAAACATTGCCAAATCTTACTGTACCCTATGTTCAAAAGAACCAAGATTGTTGCCACTGTCGGCCCGGCTTCTGACACAAAAGACCAATTGCTGGCACTGGCAAAAGCTGGAGTTAATGTTTTCCGGCTCAATTTCTCCCACGGTACCCACGAAGATCATCTGGCCCGCATTCAGCGCATCCGCGAAATCAACGAAGAACGAGGCTTAAACCTTTGCATTCTGCAGGATTTGCAGGGTCCCAAAATTCGCATTGGTAAAGTCGAAGACGACAACGGCGTAACCATTCTGCCCGGTAACCGGCTCGTGTTTACCAATGACGAAATTATTGGTACCGCCGAGCGTGTCAGTACACCGTACAAGGGCATGTACCGCGACGTGCATCCGGGCGAACGCATTTTGCTCGACGATGGTAAACTGGAGGTGAAAGTAATAGGCGTAGAAGAGACCGATGTGGTTACGGAAGTAGTGTATGGCGGTCCGCTGAAATCGAAGAAAGGGGTGAACCTGCCGAACACCAAGGTATCTATGCCGTCGGTAACCGAGAAAGATTATATTGACCTCGACTTCGGCCTGGAACAGGATGTAGAGTGGATTGCGCTGTCGTTTGTGCGCTATGCGTCGGATATTCAGGAGGTAAAAGATTATATAAAGTTGAAGGGGAGGAACTGCCGCGTGATCTCTAAGATTGAAAAGCCCGAGGCTGTTCAGAACATCGACGAAATTATTGCCGCTACCGACGGCATTATGGTCGCCCGTGGTGACCTCGGCGTCGAGCTGCCCGCCGAAGAAGTGCCGATGATTCAGAAGATGATCGTGGAGAAGTGCAACCGGGCGGGTAAGCCAGTTATTGTGGCGACGCAGATGCTCGAAAGCATGATTGATGCGCCCCGCCCAACCCGTGCCGAAATCAACGACGTGGCCAACTCCGTTTTAGATGGTGCCGACGCCGTGATGCTCAGTGCCGAAACGGCCTCGGGTAAGTATCCGATCCTGGCCGTAGAGAACATGACCCGCACCATTCAGCAGGTCGAGAACTCTACAGATAAGATTTATTTCCGCTACCACGCCCACGTAAACGAGCAGCCTACCGAAAACGTGCTGAACGACAACGTGGTGATGAGCGCCTGCCGGCTGGCCCGCGATACCAACGCCAAAGCCATTGTGGGTATTACCACTTCGGGCTATACGGCCGTACGCCTGTCGCACCACCGTCCCAAGGCTCAGATCTGTGTTTTCTCGTCCAACGCCCGGCTACGCAACATCCTGGGGCTGTACTGGGGTGTTCAGGTGATGCCCTATGAGCCCAACGAAAATCTGAACGTTGACCAGACCGTTGATGAAATCAAGGAAGTATTGGTGAACAAAGGCGTTTTGAAATCGGGGGATATTCTGATCAATACGTTAACGATGCCGCTTGCCAAGCATCGCCGGACGAATACGGTTAAACTCAGTCTGGTTGATTAGTTCATTGGTTGACCAGGTGTCGACAAACCAGTTAACTAATCAACCAATGAACCAAACTAAAAAGCAGCGAAGCCAATGGCCCATCGCTGCTTTTTCTTTCTCACTGAAAATGGATACTCTTTACGCTGGCTTCTGCTCCTCCTGTTCGGCTTCGTTGGCCGGAGCATCGGTGGTATCGGCCGAAGCGTCGGCTGTTTCGGCCGCTTCGCTCTTCTCGAATACCTCCGGTGCGTTCTTCCGCAGGATAGAATACCAGCTTACAATCTTCTTAATATCGTTGGGGCGAACCCGCTCCCGGTCATAATCGGGCAGGGCTTCCTCCATAAAATCGGTCAGTTCGTCGTTTGCGCTTTTGGCATTGACCGGTAACTCGTCACCAAACTTGTCGGCAATTGCCATGAACACTTCGCCCAGCGGCATCGACTCATCCGTCGTGTCTACGTACACCGAAATATCGTGCAAAATCGACACCCGCGCCGAGGGGCCCATCATGGTTTTCTCTTTCTTCTCATCAAGCGTTTCGACGATAACGCCCGAACGGCTTGGCTTCAGAATCCGGTAGAGGCCGCTGTGACCGGCGATGTTTGCGATTTGCTTCAGTGCTTCCATACTCCCTTTGTTTATCTCTAACGCCACTTTAGTAATATTGTTGCCGGTTTTTTGTTTGAATCGAGCCGCGAAAATAAACAAGTTTGGTTAGTTCCGACCAGAAATTTACAGCGTGTTTTTCGGCAGTCAGCGCTATCGTTCTGAGGCTCAGGGAATTTTTACCTCCTGATTGAGCGATTGAATAAACGCTAAAATTTCGTCGCGCCCGGCTCCCGAAGTCGCTGAGGAGGTGAAAATTTGTGGTACTTCCTCCCAGGTCTGCAGCATGGTTTCGCGGTATTGGTCCAGTTGTTTCTGGAGGGCCGTTTTGCTCAGTTTCTCCGTTTTTGTGAATACGATTACAAACGGCAGGCCTTTCTCGCCCAGCTTTGCCATAAACTCCAGGTCAATCTTCTGCGGATCAATGCGGGCGTCGACCAGCACAAACGTGCAGACCAGGTTGGAGCGGGTAGTCAGGTAAGTATCAATCATGGTACCCCAGTTTTCCCGATCGGTTTTGCTGACTTTAGCGTAGCCATAGCCCGGCAGGTCGACGAGAAACCATTCATTGTTGATGATAAAATGGTTGATGAGCTGGGTTTTGCCCGGTCGTCCGGATGTCTTGGCCAGTGAATTTCGACCGGTCAGCATATTGATCAGCGACGACTTACCGACGTTGGACCGGCCGATGAAGGCATATTCCGGTTTTTTCGGGGGCGGGCACTTTTGGGGATCACTGTTGCTGATAACGAATTCGGCGCTATTGATTTTCATAGGTTCTGACCGGTTGCAGCCGCAAAGTTCGAAAAGAATACGGATAATCGGCAATGTTGCCGAACCTGTGGCTACCAGAAGCTCAATTCACCTCAACAATCTATCTACCGCTCAGGCCAGCACCGAACCTTTCGCTTACCTAATAGTTCATTCCTATAATTTACCGGCCGCTAAACTGGCATACCGGGTAGTTTTGAACTGGATTTTAACGTATACAGGCACAAATGGAGACTTTATTTACGGCAGAGGCTATCATTAGTCTTCTGACGCTAACTTTTTTGGAAGTTGTTTTAGGTATCGACAATATCATATTCATCTCTATCGCGGCCAATAAGCTGCCGCGGGCCGAGCAGGCCAAAGCCCGCAACATTGGGCTGCTGGCCGCTATGTTTTTTCGGATTGGCCTGCTGTTCGCCGTTTCCCTGCTTATCTCCCTGAGTAAACCGTTTGCGACGGTTAACAGTCAATTGTTTGATGGGGCTTTTTCGGGGCAAAGTGTGATCCTGATTGTGGGCGGTCTGTTTCTGTTATATAAGGCTACCTCGGAAATCCATCATAAGCTGGAAGGAAAGGCCGATGTGGTGGAGGAAGGGAAGCCGGTAGTGAAAACAGCCGTGAAAAAAGGGGTCGCCGGTGTTATCTTTCAGATTATTCTGATCGATATGGTTTTCTCGATCGACTCCATTCTGACGGCGGTGGGCCTGACTCAGAATTACACGGTTATTGTGATCGCCATTGTTGTATCCGTTGGGATCATGTTGTTCTTCGCCGGGCCGGTCGGTCGTTTTATCAATGAGCATCCCAGTATTCAGATGCTGGGCCTGGCTTTCCTGATCATGATCGGCTTCATGCTGATTGCCGAGGGGGCTCACCTGGCCGATGTCGTCATCTTCAATCAGGAAATTGGCTCTGTCCCGAAAGGCTATCTTTACTTCGCCATTGCCTTCTCGCTGCTGGTCGAATTCCTGAACATGCGCATTCGCAGGAGCCAGAAACCTGTGGAGCTGAACACCTACAGTCAGCAGGCCGAACGGGAGGGCGTAATATAAGCAGCGGCAGGGGCCTGAGGGTAAGCGTCCTGTAATTCTTACTCCGGGCCCCTTGCCCCCTGCCCCCCGCTATATTACCTTTGCCTGTCGTTACGTACCCATTCACTTTGCAACTTCGCGACCAATTACAGGATATACTGGATAGTCTGGGCGGCTTTGGGCCGGAGGTATGGCTTTCGGTGGCTTTCGCGGGACTCCTGGTTGCTGAATTACTCCTGTCGCGGGCAGCATCACCCCAACAGACCCGTCGCTGGCTGGCCGTTCTCAGTATCGGCGCGCTACTGGTCGCCGGCTGTTGGGCCGTTTTGCAGCCGTTGCGCGGATTTTTATTTCTGCATCTTCTCTTTCTGGATGATCAGGCCGTCTTCTTCAAAGTAGTTATTATCCTTGGGGCGGTGGCTGTTGTTGCCTATGAGGCTTTTGGTACGGCAGAAGAGGACCTGTACCAGCCGGCAGACAGGCTTCCTGTTGAGTGGTATTCGCTATTGACGGCGCTGGTGCTTGGGTTGTTTATCATGACCATGGCAACCAACCTGCTTGCGATCTACCTGAGCCTGGAACTGGTGTCGATCTGCTCGTATCTGCTGACGGCGCTGACAACCAGCCGTAAAGCGGCCGAAGGGAGTATTAAATACCTGTTGTTCGGGGCGGTTAGCTCGGCTATTATGCTGTACGGGATGTCGCTGCTGTACGGTATGACCGGCACGCTGGATATTACCAGCACTGTGTTCGGCGTCGAATTGGCAAAAAATGGGCCGGTCGTGGTCGCGCTGGCCAGTATGCTGACGCTGGCCGGTCTGTTGTTCAAATTATCCCTGGTGCCCTTTCACATCTGGACGCCGGACGCCTACGATGCCGCTCCGGTGCCCGTAGCCGCGTTCTTCTCCATTGGTCCCAAAGCGGCTGGGCTGCTGGTGCTGATGCGGCTGGTGTCGGCCCTGCCGGGCGAGTTGCAAACCCCCTTAGCCGTGATTGCGCTGGCCAGTATTACGCTCGGTAATTTATCGGCGCTCTGGCAAACAGATGCCAAGCGGCTGCTGGCGTACTCGACCATTGCACATGCCGGGTTTATCCTGGTCGGGGTGGTGGCGTTTAACGAGAGCGGCTTTCAGGCGGCTACCTTTTACGTCGCTACGTATCTGTTCATTAACCTGGCCGCCTTTTTTCTGATTGATGCGTTTGCCCGGAGCACGGCAGGCAGCCTGCGCATCGGTGATTTTGCCGGGTTGGGTGCCGGCCGGCCGCTGCTGGCGGTTGCCATGACCGTAGTGATGCTGGCCCTGACCGGCCTGCCGCCTACGGTGGGCTTTACGGCCAAGCTATTGTCATTCTCTGCCTTGCTTCAGGCCTACCAGACCACCGAAAACCCCTGGCTGCTCGTTCTGTTTGGGCTGGGGGTGTTGAATGCCGTAATTTCCTTATTCTATTATCTGAAGATTCCCTATCTCCTCTTTTTCAAGGTAAGTACCCGCCGTGAAAATGGGCCTGTACCGTCTGTTGCCCGGCAGGTGCTGATTGGCGTGCTGGTGGCACCGATTATTATCCTGTTTATGAAGCCGGACTGGTTATTACGGCTGATTGCAAATCTCTGATTCAGATTAAAGTTTCAAAAAGCTCAGGCCGGCTCGTTGATAACTCTACAGGATTCTTAACTTTGTTCAAGTGCTTCACCGAACGAAAAGAAAACAGGTAACGTTACCTTTTCATCACTAAAAACCTCCTCATGAGCGACGCCATCAAACATGAGTGCGGCATTGCAATGATTCGTCTGCGCAAGCCATATCAGTACTACATCGACAAATACAAAACACCCCTTTACGCGGCTAACAAACTCTACCTGCTCATGGAAAAGCAGGTAAACCGGGGGCAGGACGGAGCCGGAGTTGCCAACATCAAGATTGACGTTCCGCCCGGACACCGCTACATCAGCCGCTATCGTTCTGTCGATTCACAACCGGTGGCGCATATCTTTCAGAAGATTAACAAGAAGTTCAAGAAAGCGCTGAAAGGCAACAAAGAGCATATCCGCGATGCCCGCTGGCTGCAGGAGAACGCTGCGTTTACGGGCGAGGTCTGGCTGGGTCACCTCCGTTACGGTACCCACGGTGCCAACGAAATTGAAAACTGCCATCCGATGCTGCGCCAGAATAACTGGCGGAGCCGTAACCTGGTCGTAGCCGGTAACTTCAACATGACCAATGTGGATGAGCTGTTCGATAAACTCGTCTCCCTGGGTCAGCATCCGAAAGAACTGGTCGACACCGTAACGGTGATGGAGAAGATCGGACACTTCCTCGACGAAGAGAACCAGCGGGTATTCGACCGGTTTAAAGGTATTTACGAAAACCCTGACCTGTCGGATATCATTGAAGATAACATGGACCTCCAGCGGGTGCTGTACCGCTCGTGCCGCGATTTCGACGGCGGGTATGCTATGGCGGGAATGACCGGCTACGGGGCGGCTTTTGTGGCTCGTGATCCGGCTGGTATCCGCCCGGCGTATTATTATGCCGACGATGAAGTAGTGGTAGTCGCGTCGGAGAAGCCGGCCATCAAAACGGCTTTTAATGTCGAATACAGTCAGATTAAGGAAGTCGAACCGGGGCACGCCCTCATTATCGATAAGTACGGCGAATACGACGAGTACGAATTCATCAAGCCGATTGAGAAGCGTTCCTGCAGCTTTGAACGCATCTACTTCTCCCGCGCCACCGATCCGGATATCTACAACGAGCGCAAAATGCTCGGGCGGTTGCTGGTACCGCAGATTCTGGAAGAAATCGACTACGATCTCGAAAATACCGTTTTCTCTTACATTCCGAACACCGCCGAGACTGCGTTCTTTGGCATGGTAGAAGGTTTGGAGGATTATCTGGCCAAGCAGCGGAAGAAGGCCATCATGGAAGGCATTCTGTTTGAGCAGGACCTGGAAAAAGTCCTGTCGTTCCGGCCCCGGATTGAGAAGCTGGTTTCGAAGGATGTAAAGCTCCGCACCTTCATCACCGACGACGCACACCGTGAGGATATGGTGGCGCATGTGTATGATACCACGTTCGAGGTAATCAAAAAAGGGAAAGACAATATTGTGGTTGTGGATGACTCCATCGTGCGGGGAACGACGCTGGAGAAAAGCATTCTGCGGATGCTCGACCGGCTCGGCCCGAAGAAAATTATCATTGTATCATCGGCCCCGCAGATTCGCTTCCCGGACTGCTACGGCATTGATATGTCAAAGGTAAAGGAGTTTGTGGCTTTCCGGGCGATACTTGAACTACTGAAGGAGCGTGGCCTGGATGATCTCGTTGATGAAGTATATGCCCAGTGCGTAGTCGCTATCGAGTCGGGTAATGCCAGTCAGAAAAATTATGTAAAAGCCCTTTTTGAGCCGTTTACGTATCAGGAGGTGTCGCAGAAAATAGCCCAGATCATAACACCCAAAGACCTGAGCGCCGAGGTAGCCGTGGTGTACCAGACAGTGGATAACCTGCACCGCGCCTGCCCGAACCACATCGGTGACTGGTACTTTACGGGTGACTACCCAACGGAAGGCGGCAANCTAGCGCTTTTAAGTCTAAAACAGAAGCGGCCCCGGTACTGTACCGGGGCCGCTTCTGTTTTAGAGACGAATTATCTGCGCCAGCTAAGCGTATTTATGTTCCGACCGATCTTCCGGCCTTCAACGAGCCCTATTTCGTTATCCTGCCGGGTGTGAATACCGCCCAGAAAGCGGGAACGGGCCGATTCCTCTGCGGCTTCCCAAAACGAATCGTAAGCTCTGGCTTTAAAGTCAACATTTCGCTGGACATCGCGGGCGCGGCCTACGTGGGAATCGTCTGTAAACGCGAAGTTGTTGCCGTACAGATCGGCCAGTACAGTAGCTGCGGCTGCCGATTGCGTGGCATGGCCGGAGGTATAGCCCGGAAACGGCGGAGCCGGCCAGAACGGAACCCAGGCGGGATCGATAGCCCGCCGGACAAAGGTGTACGGACGCTCGTTGAAAAACTTGTATTTGCATTTCCAGCATAGCGTAAAGGCATCGGCTACGGTTATGCCGGTTCGGGCCAGCGTTTCGGCCGCTTTCGCCAGATTGGCTTTTGACGCTTTGATGGCAATCCGGCCCAGGTTATACGAATGACCGGGGGGCGTAAAGGTTTCACTTGGATCATCGGCCCACCAGACGGCAATTTCCTTCTCGGCCTGGGTCAGCGCCTTGTTTTTGGTGTATACTTCCAGATACTGGGCAAAGTACTGCGATTTCAGATCCGTGGATGCCTCCAGCGGTTGTGGCATCGGAAGATTGCCGTTCGCAGCCAGGAACAGGCGGTTGTTACCCCAGTAAGGCTGCATGGGAATCTGTCGGCCGTTTTCGGTGGGTTGCCAGGAGCCGGGAAACGATGGTACCTTAAAATCGGCAGGAAAATTGCGGTTGTATCCTTCATGCCCGCCGTCGCTTTTCGACCACTCAAAAACGGCCTGAGCAATACTCCGGCCAAAGCTGATAGAACGCTCATTAATTTCGTTATTTTTATCTTTGAACGTTGTCAGAAGCGCATTCTCCAGGGAATCAATACGCGTTTTATTCGCAGTTGGCGTATTGGCAAACAGGTTTCTGAGGATGCTGGCCTGTGCAGCATTGGCGCTTAGAGCCCAATGGTAAGCTTTACCCGTTTCGGGCTGCGGTAATTGCGTAAGCCCCTGAAGCTGCCCAACCAGCGAGCGGTGACCCGTCATACCCGGTACCAATGCCTCGTAGAGGGTAACGCCCGCGTAGCCGAACGTACGGGCCGCTACCGGTGGGGTAAAGCCCGGACTCGTTCTGATCAGTCTCAGGTGTAGATCTGACCATTTCAGCGCAACATCGGCATTAAACGACTCAACGGTCTGGCTTTGCGGTTTTACCGGGTCTGTTGTTTGCTTACAGCGCTGAAACAGCAGCAGGCTCAGCAGGACCAGCGTGCTGATAGCAGGCCGGCTCAGAATCCTGGTAACTGGTGCTGTATATAGAAGGGGAGGTTGTGGTAGAATTTGGTCCATCATCATATGGGGTAGACATTCACAGGCTATACTACTGATTCATAAGGAAAAGAGCAAAATCACTGCCAGTTTGTTACAAATAAAAATTGTTGGCAGAATAAGTTGTTTGTCCACCCGATAAGATTTACCGTAAATTTGGTGTAGACTCCTGTAGTAGGGCGTCCTGGTACTGTTTTAATCCAGCCGTAATGCGCATTCCTGAAGAAACCGTCGACCGCATCCGTCAGGCTGCTGATATTGTAGAAGTAGTGGGTGATTTTGTTTCACTCAAAAAGCGGGGTAGCAATTACATTGCCTGCTGCCCGTTCCACAACGAGAAAACGCCTTCGTTCAACGTCAATCCCACCCGTCAGATCTATAAATGCTTTGGCTGCGGCAAAGCCGGTGATTCGGTTCGGTTTGTCATGGATGTCGAAAATATCGGTTACGGCGAAGCGCTGCGCTTTCTGGCGAAAAAGTACAACATCGAGATTCAGGAGCAGGAAGCCACGCCCGAAGAACAGATCCGCCAGAACGAGCGGGAGAGCCTGTTCATCATCCTGAATTTTGCCAAAACCTTTTACCAGGAAACGCTGACCCGCACTGAAGAGGGACAAAGCATCGGCCTGAGCTACTTCCGGGAGCGGGGCTTCACCAACCCCACCATCGAAGCGTTTGACCTGGGTTATAGTGTTGACCAATGGAGTGCCTTGCTGGACGAAGCGCAGCGGAAAGGTTATAATACGGCCCTTTTGGAAAAGGCCGGACTGGTGCTGGCTAAAGAAGGCGGCAAGGTATACGACCGGTTCCGGGGCCGCGTCATCTTCCCGATCCATAACGTGGCCGGGCGGGTGATTGCCTTTGGCGCCCGAATCTTAAAAACCGATAAGTCGCAGCCCAAATACATAAATTCGCCCGAGACGGAGGTTTATCACAAAAGTCAGGTATTGTACGGTATCTACCAGGCAAAGCAGACCATCCGGCAGGAAGACGTCTGTTACCTGACCGAAGGGTATACCGATGTGCTCTCGCTCTACCAGGCAGGCATTAAAAACGTTGTGGCTTCGTCGGGAACGTCATTGACCATTGAGCAGATTCGTCTGATCAGCCGCTTTACCCAAAATGTAACGATTCTGTACGACGGCGATGCCGCCGGTATCAAAGCGGCCCTGCGCGGGCTGGATATGGTGCTGGAAGAAGGCCTTAATGTGAGCGTAGCCAACTTTCCCGACGGCGACGACCCGGACAGCTACGTGCGGAAAGTTGGGGCGGAGGCTTTCCGTGACCACCTGCGCCGGAATACCCTCGACTTTATTACCTTTAAAACCGATACGTTGCTGCGCGATGCCGGCGATAATCCGTTCAAGCGGGCGGAAGTCATTGCCGAGGTGGTGGGGAGTATCGTGAGGATACCGGACCCCATCAAGCGGCAGGTGTTTTTCCGGACTACCTCGCAGCAACTCCAGGTGGATGAGCAGACGCTGATCAGCGAAGGGAATCGCCTAATCCGCAAACAACAGGAACAGAAAGCCCGTGATTATGAGCGCCAGAAAACGACGCCGGCCAGAGGGTTAGTTCCCGATTCGCCCGCCCCGGCCGGCGGTGACCCCTCTCTCGACGATATAAACGCGCTGCTGAACGGGCTGGAGATAGATGCTCCCCCTTACGATATTCCGGCTCCGGTAACCCCTAAAACGCCAACAACTACCAAAGGAACACGCAGCCCTCTGTCGTACCAGGAGGAAGAATGCATCCGGCTGCTGATCAACTATGGTGCCCGTGAACTGGAGCCCGGTATCTCGCTCTGCCATTATATGCTGAGCGAACTGGGCGATATTCAGTTTCAATACGCGCCCTACGACCTGATGCTGACCCTGTTCCGGGAAGCTTTTCAACGGGGTGATATACTGACCTCCGGCCACTTCCTGAGTCAACCGGATACCCTCCTCCAGCATGAAGCGATTACGCTAACTACCCCCCGCTATGAACTCAGCGACGGCTGGCTCAAACACGAGATCATTGTACCCAGGGAAGAAGAAGTGGCTATTCTGGCCGATTCAGCTTATGGAAATATTCTGCGGATCAAGAAACTACTGGCAGAGCAGCAGATGGTGCGGCTGAAACAGTTGATCAGCCAAACCGCCAATCCGGCTGAGTCTGATCAATATATGCTGGAGTATATGCACTTCAAGCGGGTTGATATGGAAATTGCCAAGCTGTTGGGGACCGTAATATCCGGATAAAACAATCCCGGCTCAGTGGGTTGACCACTAGCCGGGACAACTGTATACAGGGAAGGGAACTACGCCTGCGGGCTGGTCAACCGGCTCAATTCATGCGCAACATTGCGGTTTAAGTCTTCCAGCAACCGGGTATGGACCATCAGCTTGCCCGGCTTTGATGACTCGGGCTGCCTGACCGGTTTAGGGGCTGTCATGTCGACCATCAGCGTGGTCAGTACATCACTCATCTGCTTTCGCAGCTTTAGCAACGCTTGCATTTTATCGGGATTATGCGCACGGTCAGAAAACGCCTTTTTCCGGGGGCGACTATAGCGCGCCCGTTGCGCCCCGTTGATAACTTCGTTGATCTGAAAGTATCGCTGGTAAAACTCTTCGGTGGCCTTGACCCAGTCCATGACGACGGCTTGGGTTTCGGCGACCGGCATATAGTACGTAGGGTTTGAAGCTTCCATAAGTAGAGATGATAAACGGTCTGAAAAAGTTTAACGCTGAACAGCACATGCCGCCCTTGGGCCGCATGCCGAATGGAAACTACGGGAAAGGAACCGTTTGAGTCAACCGCGTACGGACGAAATCAACATTTGAGCGGACGAAATGACCAACAAAGTTTAATGCACCTGGCTAAATTTTAGTCGTTTCGTCCGCTCAAATGTTGATTTCAGTCGACCCAAATTGACAGCCTGAGCGTTAGAACGTAGATTCAGCATGTATTCTTAGGGGGACTCAATATGGAACAAATGGTGGACAGCCCGGATGGCGCAAAAAAATACTTTCTTCGTCGGCGGGATTTTTCAATTCTGGTGGCCCAGTCTGAGCAATTTACGTGTGAGGTGCTCAGTCAGTTGTTGAAAGAGCAGGGATACAATGTGGTAGGAAGGGCGGTAGAGATGGAAGACACCCTGCAGCAGATTCGGGTGAAACGTCCACAGTGTGTGATTCTGGATTCGGAAATATCGGGCCGGCGCAGTTTCGATATTGTCCGGCAGTCGCAGGCCGATGACCAGCATACCAAATTTATTCTTTACACCAGTCGCCCCGATCTGCGGACGATTGCCCATGCCATGCAAATTGGATTTTTTGGTTTTCTGTACGCCAGTGACGGGCTTGAAGAACTCTACCGCTGCTTTCAAACGGTCAGCACAGGTGGGTGTTACTACAGCGCCGGTTTTATGGCCCTGCTAAAAAACTACGGGGTAGAGGTGCTGGAAGAAGGTACCCGTGAGCAGATAAACCGGCTTTCTGACCGGGAGCGGGAGGTGCTGCGGCTGATTAGCCAGGGAATGCCTGGCGACGAAATTGCCAAGGCGCTGCACATCAGCTACCGGACTCTGTCTAACCATAAGACCAATATTGCCAAAAAGCTGAATGTCGGTAGTTGCCGGCAACTCACCCGCTACGGCATTACCATTAAAAACTATCTGTAAAGACAGGCGAATCCGG
Source organism: Nibrella saemangeumensis (assembly GCF_039541915.1). Classification (NCBI taxonomy): domain Bacteria; kingdom Pseudomonadati; phylum Bacteroidota; class Cytophagia; order Cytophagales; family Spirosomataceae; genus Nibrella; species Nibrella saemangeumensis. Next base: position 148,810 of record NZ_BAABHD010000030.1, on the reverse strand, counting down.
TAGCGATACAGTGGGACTGGCCGATGCATGCGGAACAGGCTGGTATTTGCCGCCCAGCCATTCTCTGAATTCCTGCAATCTGGCCCGGGGCAGAATAATCTCGCCGTCGAAGGGGCTGTTAAGCCGAACAATGTATTTACCTTTTTCCCAGTGGGCGTAGCTTTGAACCACCCGCCGGTTGAGAATAAGCCCCCGATTAACCCGGAAGAATTTGGTCGGATCGAGTTCGGCCTCCAGTTCGTTGAGTGTTTTGCTCATCATGTATTTACCTTTCGGGTGCTGGACGTAATAATTCCGGTCCTCAATGGTAAAGTACAGGCATTCTTCAACCGGGAAAATCATTTCGCCCTGTCCGTTGCGGCTTTTCACGACATCCAGGTATTCTGGTGCCGGCGTGGTTTCTGAGGACGGCAAACCGCCGGAGGTCGCTATCAACTCACCGGATTCAGGCCTGGCTACATCAGGCTCAGGGTACGACGGTCTCTGATTAAAGTAGTCATACAGCAGGGAGCCGTTAACCGCCAGATAGCCAATAAGAAGTACCGGGGTGAGGTAGAGTACGTACACCCGTACATTAAAGGTGCCCAGCAGGTATTTTTCCAGATACCGATCCAGGGTGTAGAATGGGTATGACTCCGTAATAAAGCGAATCGTCTGAGTAAACGGATTAAAGACAAAAAAGGCCAGCAGCAGAACAGGCAGCAGACGCAGCTGGTAACGCATGATTGCCGGCCAGCTCAGCGGCAGAGAGTGAATTCTGAACGTGGTATGATACGTGTTGATCAGCTTGATCAGAATATACAGTGTACAGACTTCGGGCAAAAACAGGCCCCGAAGCAGTAAACTTGCATAGGTAAGTCCACCGCCCAACTCTTCTACCTGGACCAGCTTGCTCCGATAAGCAACGGCCCAGGTAAGTCCTTCAAATAGTAACGCCACAATGAGCAGAATGGTGATACTATTAAAGGGGTTCCGCAAGTACAACCGGTTTAGCTGAACCTCTTTCATGCTCCACTTTTCCTCTTAAAGCTAAGTTAATAGTAAATATTGACTAAATCACTACGGCTTTTGATACTTTTTCTCCATTGAAGCCCCCCTCCGCCAAAGGTACCTTTGTAATGAATCAAGCGCGCTGATTAACTCACGTCCAAGTCTTCTTTACTCAAGCTTTCACACAGTATAACTCTGATGTATAGTATCATGAAAAAGACATTTTCTATAAAACCAGCCAAGTCGTCCCTGAATGATAAAAATCAGCTTCCGGCGGCTAAAAACGAAACCAGTACCCTTTTCAAATTTAGCGGTGGCAAAGACAAAGATCCTGATTGCTGCCCCTGGCTGATTACCTTTCTGGGTGCGAATGTACAGCAGACGCCCGTTTTATCATAACAAGGTTTTATAAACGGATCATTGTTTATGCAGGCGACACTTCGGCAATATTACAGGGAGTTAACTACGTGCCGGCAGCGGTTCGAAGCCGTGGATTTGCAGAAAGAGCGAGGGTATCTGGCTAAGTTTGTTACCTTCTCGGCCAATGTGCAGAACATTCTGCCCTTTGTACCCCTCTCCCAGCATGAATCGCTGTTTCGGGAATTACTGCTGCAACAGGTGTATACGACCTTTGACCAGGAGTTTCTGAGTGCCGGTGAACTGGTGCAACTGCAGGGCAGCTACCAGCAGGTCATCAGGCCGGGAGTGCCGCATATCTATTGCACGTTTCACCTGGGCTCTTACCGCCTGCTAACCAGCCTGCTTTACCGTCGGGGCCTCGATTGTGTGTTGCTGGTTGGTAGCCAGATGAGCCGGCAGCAAGGCGAGAGTATGCAGGCGCACATCGATGCGCTGCGACGCCAGTATCGCCTGACTAATACTTTTCGGATTCTGGAAGCCGGCAGCCCATCGTCGGTTATTTCGATCCTGCGTGAACTAAAAGCCGGCCGCTCCCTGATTATGTACGTGGATGGGAGTCCGGAGACTGCCCCAACCGGTGATGAACTGGAGAAGCACCTGCTGGTACGATTTGGCAATCGCCAGCTATTAACCCGTAAGGGCGTTGGGTTTATTTCGCACGCGGCCAAAGTGCCCATTGTGCCGGTAATCAGCTACCGGCGTACTGATCTGACCAATGTACTGCGCTGCCTGGAGCCTATCCGTCCCGATAGCTCAATGGATCGGGAAACTTATTCCCGGCAGACAATGCAACTGTTATATGACTCGTTCTGGCGGTATCTGAACCGCTATCCGGGCCAGTGGGAGGGGTGGAATTACATTCATTCTTTCATGGAGCCAGAAAAGCTTTCCATGTCCGGAACAGTAAAGAAGCCTGTCCGGCCTACGTTTAACCAGAAGCGTTATTCCTTATGCGACCTGGAAGATGCACCTGTTCTGTTTGACCGGCGTCTTTACGAAACCTACGAAATTTCTCCTGATTTGCGCGACCTGCTACTTGGCTTAGACGGAGTAGACTCCGTTGAAGATACGTTAGGGACCGAACTGTTTACGGAACTGGTAGAGAAGGAAATTCTTTGCTAATACTGGCCATATAAGACGAAAAGCCCCCGATCCAACGCGTTGGATCGGGGGCTTGACTTTTTACCAGGTAAGCCCGTCAACTGACCGCAGCCAGTTCGATCTCTTCGCCGAAGCGGTTGTGAAACTTGAAGTCTACAACGCCCAGCGAACTATCCTGTATCAGGGTTACCCAGGTCTTGTACTTCCAGAACCACTGCATCTGACGCGACCACGGCCCTTTGGTGAAGTAGGCGTGCAGAAAGGGGTGGAGCATTACCTGCACACCGCGCTCGTTCTGTTTGGTCAGGATATATTCCAGATTGTTCTCGATGATATCCGTGACCAGCACACTGGCCTGAATGGTACCGGTACCGCCACAGGTCGGACAGGTTTCGCGGGTGACAATGTTTAGTTCTGGTCGTACCCGTTGCCGGGTTATCTGCATCAGACCAAATTTGGTCAGCGGCAGAATGGTAAACTTGGAGCGGTCGGCTTTCATCTCCTCCCGCATCAGGTCGAAAACCAATTTCTTGTTTTCGGCCTTCTTCATGTCAATAAAGTCGACCACAATAATACCGCCCATGTCGCGCAGCCGGAGCTGGCGGGCAATTTCTTTGGCAGCTTCCGTATTGACACTGACGGCCGTAGCCTCCTGATCTTCTTCGGAGTTTGATTTGTTACCGCTGTTGACGTCGATAACGTGCAGTGCTTCGGTATGCTCAATGATCAGGTATCCTCCACCGGGCAGACTCACCGAGCGCCCAAAGAGGGATTTGATCTGTTTTTCAAGCCCAAAGGCTTCAAAAACTTTAGTTTTACCGTTGTAAAGCTTTACGATTCGCTCTTTTTCCGGTGCAATGGTGTGAATGTAATTTTTGATGTCGTCGAACATCTCCCGCGTGTCAACGGTAATGCTGTCGAACGATTCGTTCAGCATATCGCGGAGAATAGACGATGCCCGGTTCATTTCACCGATAATGCGGTCACGGGGTTTAGCGTCACGTAACGCTTTTATACCGTTCTCCCACTTTTCGATCGATGCCTGCAAATCACGGTCGAGTTCTTCAACGTCTTTCCCCTGAGCCACCGTCCGGACGATTACACCGAAGTTCTGGGGCTTTATAGAAGACATAAGCCGCATGAGCCGGCTTCGCTCGCCTTTATCCGTAATTTTCTTTGACAGGTTAACCGTATTGGCAAACGGCACCAGCACCAGATAGCGACCTGCGATCGAAATGTCGCAGGAAAGTCGCGGCCCTTTAGTCGAGATGGGTTCTTTTACCACCTGCACCAGAATCGGTGCATTTTTGGTCAGGACCTTATCTATTTTACCTAACTTATCAATCTCCGGCTCCAGTTTAAAATTATTGAGCCGGCCGGTATTGACGCGCTTGGCGATGACGTCTTTCGTAAACTTGTTCAGGGAGTTGATGTTCGGTCCCAGATCAAGATAATGCAGAAAGGCATCCTTCTCATAACCAATATCGACAAAAGCCGCATTCAGGCCTGTAACCAGCTTTTTTACGGTACCCAGGTACAAGTCCCCGACTGTAAAATTGCTGTCTGACTCTTCCAGGTGATATTCCAGCAACCTCTTGTCCTGCAAGAGGGCTATCCGGTCACCTTTCTGAGTTGAACTGATCACTAATTCATTACTCACAAGATGAATGCGCGGTTAGATGGCGGAATGCATGAATGCAAAACAGTTGTGCCGAACTTTGGCACAACGGCTAAAAAAAAGAGAAGCCGCGTCATTCCACGAGGCTTCAGGGGAGTAGGCAGACTACAGTAGGCAGTGGGCAGTAGGCAGAGAGATATCTGTTGACTGCATACTATAAACTGCTTACTGCCTACTGCCTACTACTTTTTCTTATGCCGGTTTTTTCTCAGCCGCTTCTTACGCTTGTGCGTAGCAATCTTGTGACGTTTTCTTTTTTTACCGCAAGGCATAGTGGTAAAACAGTTTACTTGTGTTATACATTGTCGGCTAACTACCCAGTCAGCCCAAAACTTTACTTAAGCCGCTCTTCGTATTCACGAATGGCCGCCAGAATCTGCGGGTCTTTCTCCTGCGTTTTCACCTGAGCCAGCACCTTTCGAGCTTCTTCCTTCTGCCCGGCTTCGGCCAGGCTGATGCCCAGATAAAACTGAGCTTTACGATTACCCGGACTGGTAACCAAAATCTGTCGGAACCGATCAATAGCGCGGGTGTGCTGTCCGGACCGCATCGACAACAGACCCAGGTTAAACAAGGCCAGTTCGTTGGTAGGGTCCTGCTGTAACACCTCACGCAATAGTGTAATGCCCTGCATCGGGTTCTGCGTACTCACGTACGTCATGGCCATATTGGCTTTTGCCGCCAGCAGGTTCGGATTCTTGTCGAGGGCTTTCTGGTAGGCTGCTCTGGTTTTTTCGCCCAGATAGGCTGCCTTCTGTTCATCAACTGCAAATCCGTACGCTTCAAAATACTGATCGCCGGACCGTAGCCAGTTTTGCTCAGTTGGCTCAAGTTTTGCGATTTCCTCTGCGTAATGAGCGGCACTGTCGTACCGGCTCACCGAACGAAAGAAAGTGATCAGTTCGCTGGCTGCAGCCGATTTGCCGGCCGCCGGGGCAGAGGCATACTGGCGCTGCAGCGTTTCCATCCGGCGCTGTTGTTCCGGTGTTACCGGCTCCTGATGCAGATCGGCGTTTCCGGTATCGCCCACGTGACCACCGGTACTGGTTGAGTCGCCGGTCACCATACCTGAACCGGACGTTTGGGCAGAAGAACGGCCACCCAACTGCTTGTTTTCGTTCTGCACAACCACCTTGGGCAGGCTATATAAGCCAGCCGTCAGCGCTGTGGCCAGAACCAAAACGAGTAATATGGATTTTTTCATGATTGACCTTTCTCAGCAAACGTCCGGACCGGGTGGTTTGGTTCGCAGGGCTGGTTCCGCAAAACGCGGCTGTACCCTTACATTTTACTCGACGGAAGCTTTTGTATTCTCGCTGGTTTTAACCTGCTCAACGAAAACCTTGGCAGGCTTAAAACTCGGAATAAAATGCTCGTCGATCACCATCGCCGTATTTTTTGAAATATTACGGGCTACTTTCCGTGCTCTTCGCTTATTGATAAAGCTGCCGAACCCCCGCACATATATCGGCTCATGGCTTGCCAACGACTGTTTGACCACAGAGAAGAATGTCTCCAGGGTTTGCGTTACATCAGCCTTGTCGATCCCTGTCTTCTCGGCAATTTCTGCGATTACGTCTGCTTTCGTCACGACTTTACTAAACTTTAACGTTTATTTTGTTGTTGAATTTTCAGGTGCCCAAAATGGGATACAAAGGTAGGTCTTTCCCCTAAAATACAAAAACCCGGCACCGGTATTTTCTGCCTAACGACTCATTTTTTGATTTTATTTTGAACTGGCAATCAGACGCCAACGAAAAGTTTACGGCTTTTGCCCCTACACTTGAGCGGTGGTATCAGCGACATAAACGCGACTTACCCTGGCGACACACCCGCGATCCATACCGCATCTGGCTCTCCGAAATTATCCTGCAACAGACCCGCGTGGCGCAGGGGCGACCCTACTACGAACGCTTTGTCGAAGCCTTCCCGACGGTCGCTGATATGGCCCGTGCCGAGGAGCGGGAACTGCTGCGGCTCTGGCAGGGGCTGGGCTATTATTCGCGGGCCAGAAACCTGCACCAGACCGCCAGGTACATCGCGGATGACCTGGGCGGACAGTTTCCTGATACGTATACTAAGCTACTGAAACTTAAAGGTATAGGTGTATATACCGCAGCAGCCATTGCTTCTTTTGCTTTTGGTGAGCGGGTACCGGTGGTTGATGGGAATGTGTACCGGGTGCTGGCCAGGGTATTTGGTATTGCCGAGGATATTACCACCACAGGGGCCAGGAAAACATTCGCAGCCCTGGCAATGCGGCTTATTGCATTTGCCGAAGACCCGGCCGAATACAACCAGGCCATCATGGAGTTTGGGGCAATCCAGTGTACGCCTGTGTCTCCTGACTGCTTACTCTGTCCCTTGCAGCAGCAGTGCCGGGCGTTTCTCACGGGGCAGCAGCACAAACTCCCGGTCAAGGCGAAGAAGGCTCCAGTGAAGCAGCGGTTTTTTAATTATCTGGTTTTCAGGAATGGGAACCAGTTGGCCATGCGCGCCCGAACGGCTAAGGATATATGGCTGCAGTTATACGATTTTTACCTGATCGAAACCGACGAGCCGACCGAAGCCTTACGTGACCTGGTAGTACCCACTGCGTCTGAATCGTTAGTGCAGACAGGAGCCCCAGCCAGGTTTCCGGAGACCGGGCAGCAGTTACTGTCGCACCAACGTATAGACGCTAAATTTTGGCTGATTGATGTCCCTGATACCCAAAAAAATGGGCTGCCGGAGGGATTGCAGTGGTATACACCGGAAGAGATCGGGCGGTTGCCCAAGCCGGTTTTAATCACGGCTTATCTTCAGCAAAAGTTTGGATAAGTCGGTTTTTTTCAATAACTTTAACTTCTTAGAGCCCGCTTGTAAATTTCATCTGTTTAACTATTTTTGACTTATGGCTGGTGTAAACAAAGTAATTTTAGTTGGTAATTTAGGCAGCGATCCTGAAGTCCGTTATCTGGACGGAGGGTCGGTGGTAGCGCGGTTCAATATCGCTACCTCGGAGTCGTACACGAATCGCAATGGTGAACGGGTAGAACAAACCGAGTGGCACAAAATTGAACTGTGGGATAACCTGGCCAAGATTGCCGAACAATATTTGCGCAAAGGAAATCAGGTATATATTGAGGGGAAACTGAAAACAGAGACCTGGCAGGATAAAGATGGTGCGCAGCGTACCGGGGTACGGGTACGGGCTACCAGTATGCAGTTGCTCGGTGGCCGCTCCAACAGCGGTGAAAGCCAGGACAGCGGTGAAACGCATACCGAGCAGGCTCCTGTGGCGGCACCCGCTCCGGCGCGTCAGCAGGCTGCGGCTCCCCGCCAGGCGGCTGCTCCGGCAACGGCGGCAGCGGCTCCGGCAGCCCAAAGCCGTCCGGCCGCTCAGGCAACGCGTCGTCAGCCTGAGCCGACTCCTTTTGAAAGCGGTGGTGATGATGATTTACCCTTCTAAAGCCACCGGCTTATTGTTGAACCAGACCCCACTTGCATGGACCCTGGCGATCCGTTAACGCAACAGGTGCTCCCAGCCGCTGCCGGCTGGGGCACCTATTTCACTTTATACGGGCCTTATGTGGCCATCCTGCTGCTGCTTCTGCTGCTGGCTGCTCTGGCCTCCGCTGCCGAAGCGGCTTTCTTTTCCTTAACACCTGAAGACCGGGCGCTCTGCCGGGATGGTAGCCGTCCGGCCGACCGGCGTATTACCTTACTGCTCGAACGACCTAAACGCCTGCTGGCGTCGCTCGTTATCCTGAACAACCTCCTCAATATTGCCATCGTCGTTATCGTGGCCTACCTGACGTGGGAACTCTGGCAGGTCGCCAGAGCATCCGGATGGGTACTTACAAGTATCACGCTGGCAACTACGCTGGCAATTGTACTTTTTGGGGAAATCATTCCTAAAGTGTACGCCAGTCAGAACCACCTGCAAATGGCCCGGCGAACCGCTTCGCTGGCCCATGTAGCCTCGCTGGTTTTCAAGCCATTTTCGCTGCTGCTGGTAAGTCTCAGCAACCAGGTCGACAAGCGGATTCAGCGCCGGGGCTATAAACTCTCTATGGAGGAATTGAACCAGGCTGTGGAACTGACCAGCAGTGAGGCCACGGCCGAAGAGCGTGAAATCCTGAAAGGTATTGTCAACTTCAGCAACCTGACGGCCCGGCAGGTAATGCGCGCCCGGATGGATGTTACCGCTTTTGCCAGTGATCTTACCTTCTCTGAACTTATTGAGCAGATCAATGCCTCCGGCTACTCGCGGGTGCCGGTCTATAAAGAATCCATCGACCAGATCGAAGGTATTCTGTACATAAAAGATTTGCTGCCGCATCTGCACCGCGAGGACGGCTTTCATTGGCAGAACTTGCTGCGATCGGTATTTTTCATCCCTGAAAATAAAAAAATTGATGACCTGCTACAGGATTTTCAGAAACGGCGGGTTCACATGGCTATTGTGGTCGACGAATACGGCGGCACGCGGGGACTCATCACCCTGGAAGACATCATTGAAGAAATCTTCGGCGATATTAATGATGAATTTGATGACGAAACGCCTGAAAACTACCGCCGGCTGGATGATCGGACGGTAGTTATTGAGGGTAAGGTACCCTTGTCTGATGTGTGCCGCATCCTGGATGTTGACCCGACGGTATTTGAAGATGTGCGCGGGGACAGTGAGTCGCTGGGCGGTCTGCTGCTGGAGCTCTTCAACCGCCTGCCTACCTCCGGTGAAGAAATCACCTACGAGAATTTTACCTTCCACGTTCTTAACGCAGACGATAAGCGTATCAATGAGGTTAGGATAACCCAGAACAGCCTGACAACAACCCTCAATAGCCGGTCTACCGGTGAATAATGAGTTTTTTGGTTACGTGGTGATTCGTGTTCTGAATCTGCATCATATACATACCATCGGTAAGATTGGGCGGCAACGGTATCGGGATTAGTCGGTTGGCTACGGCCAGCAGCGATTGTTGCCACCGCACGCGCCCGTTCAGATCAAGGACCGCAATTTGCCAGTTACCGCTCTCCGGCAGCCGCAGCAGCAGATTATGGCCGTCCGTCGGGTTGGGAAAAAGGAATGGTTCATCGATATCCCCAATTGGGCTGGTAATAACTACAGCGCTGTAATATACCTTACCGTTGGGCAATTCATGGCGCACCCGGTAGCGGTTGGCTCCCGGTAGCGGTTGCCGGTCGGTTATAGAGTATAGATGATGCAGGCCGCCGTCGGATCGTGTCTGTACCGCACCCAGCGGCTGGTATTGACCCAGACTATCCTGGCGCTCTACCACAAAGCGCCCACCGGCTGGCTCCTGGGCCGTTAGCCAGTGAATCTCATTCATATAGCCAACCGTTTCGGCTTGCGCGTCAAGAAGCGTTCTGGCAGACTCACTCGGTGCTACTACCCGAAACGCAGCGGAAGGAACCCCAGGCAGTACGGGCTTTGAGGAAACTACCCGGAACCGGTAGGTGCCGGGGCTTAGGGTGTCCGGGATACGCAGCCGGACAGGGCTAGTTTTGCCTCTCCCCAATTCGCTGATAAATTGTCCCTGACCGTCGAGTAACTGGATGATGTAGTCGGGACTGGCGTTCTCAAACCCGGCTTTGCTGAAAGGCACCGGAAGCTCTGTCCCCGCTGGAATCTGTGCTGGAATAAGGCCTGTCCGCAGAAACCACCAGGGCTGATTTACGGGCGACTTTTTAAAGAAATCATCTGTCAGGGCCTGGTTCCAGGAGGCCGCAAAAAGCGAGATGCCCTGAAGGCCATTTCTCACATTTTCAAAATGTCCGTGTGAGGGCCTTGGTACCTGGATGCCATCTGAGTCTGGTCCCGGCCATACGTTGTTGCCAGGGGTTTGAATGAGCTGATTCTGCGCGTTGATAATAGCCGATATGGGCGTAGACGTAGCGTGGCCAACCGATCCTTTGGCCACTACCCAGGTTAGGTGCGGAGCATAGTCCCGGCGTGTAGCGTTGATAAGATCCTGAACAAACCGGCGGTAGTTTTCGGTCGAGGTCCGGAGAGGGATCGCGTCTGATTCGCCATGAAACCAGAGTAAAGCCCGTATGCCGAATTGGCTGTGAAAATACTGTAGGGTATTCCGCAAATTGGTGTAAGGCTGCAGGTATGGCCAGGGTTTGCTATTAAAGATGTTGACGGCCGGTATGCCGTTGGCGGTGGCGCTCCAGTTTTCGGCCACGGTAGACGGGCAGGAGGCATTGAAAAAGGCTACGGGTACGCCGAAGCGGTCGGCAATCATATCACCCAGTTCACTCCAGGCCCAGGCGGCTTCGCCCATGGGATATATGTAGCAACGATCGCGCAGCTGGGTAAATTTAGGTACTGGAAAAGGATTGTCCTTTGCTTCCAGCACATCGTTCTTGTTGTAATGCCAGTTGATGGCATCGAAGGATACAACCCGTTCCGAAGCACTTTTCGACCCTAAGTTTGGTACGCCCATGGCATTTGACTGGCCAGCCACCAGGAATACCTCGCCAACACCGACCCGCTCCACCTGGGCAAGGCTCACCATCCGTCCTTCGCGCATGCCCCGTACGTCCAGGGTATACCAGCCACCTTCGGCCTGTATGGTTCCTTCAAAAACACCGTTCTTCGGGTCAGCCTGAAGCAGCAGCCAGTTGGTGGGCCGGCCGTGCTTTTGCAGAACGGGGGTCAGCCGCACTTCAATCCGGTCGACGGGTATAGTAAAGGTACCGGCAATATGCAGCGGAGCCTGATTGTCGCTATTACGCTGGACCACCATTCGTGGAAACGGGTAACTAACCTCTAATTGGGCCAACGCGGAACGCGAACCGGTCAGACAAAGAAGAACGATAAGTAGATAGTTAGCACATAGTTTCATTTAACAGCCTTTACCTCAATTATTTATACAAAATAAAGCAACAAAGCCGGTATATGGAAAGTCCATTTAATCAGTTTCCCTGTGTGGCTGTGGTGCCATGGTTAACCGGTACCTTATACCCATAAGCCCTGACCGTGATTAAATTGCCGGCCTATGGCTTTTATATCGGCCATTTTATAGGTAAGCCAGCCATTAGCTTTCAGTTGCCGCAGCCGGCGCTTTTCGAGCCGCGATAACCGGCCGTCGATCAGGGCACCAAACACAATGAGCCGTTCGAGACCCCGGCGGACATCTTCCGAAACCTGGCCGATCTGTTCCAAAAATTTGCCTTTGGGGCGAATTACGTCCAGCCCAAACCGGTCCATCAACTCTTCGGTAAATAACAAATGGGCATAGTTAAATTGCCGGTCTTGGATAGACAGAAACGAAAGCGCTTCCGGAATCAGGGAGCAGAACTGCTCATTGTGACCCCATTCTTCATGGATTTCATCGACAAATCCGCGGATGGTAGAGGGGGCCATGATCCGGATCCGGGCCTCGTGAATGACCGCTACGGAAGCAATGATGTTCCAGACCGCAAAGACTGGAATACTTACGAGACTATTCGTCATGGCCGGCAGCGCGTAGCCACCCGGAAGTTGTCTCAGCAGAAGCCTGATCACATAAGTACTGAGGGCAGCTTTCAGTTTGGTATACAAAAAGAAAATGGTCAGGCCCCACCGGGGCAGACTAAAATAAGGAGACTGGCCAAAGAGGAGCAGCCCGGATTTATCGGTCTCCACAGCGGCTTCGGTCATAGCGTATAGGTGTCTTTCGTATTGCGGGTCGTGAGCACGGGGAAACTGGCATAGGGCCATCAGGATGCGTATTGCCCGCAGGTTAACGTAGATCAGCAGGTAAACCTCCAGATAGACGAGCAGAATACCGTACAAAATGGTGATCAGCGGAGCCTCGTATGTCTGATTGAAAACAGGAATCGGTGTAGTGGAAAAGAAGTCTGGCCAAAAAAATTGGGGCAGGTAAAGCAGCAGCAGGCCGATAGTACCCAATAAGGTAACCAGCATTACGGTCTGCCGTTTAACCTGATGAAAAATCCGATGCTCCCAGTCGTTCATCACAAACGGCTCGTCGGCTGGGTGCGCCGTGTCGAGCGAACGCCGGAGATAGCGCAACGCCAGGTGATCGGTTGAACCAGAGGTATCGTTTGGCGGTGGTGTCGCCATAGTAGTAGAGGAAGAATGATAAAACACTACGCAGTATAACTGCGTAGTCCCCCTTCCTGTTTTTACTTGGGTGTAAACGGTTACCTCTCGGATACATTCCCTGCCGTATATTTGGCCTTACTATCTAGCTGATTCTTTGTTAATGTTATTTGAAGATACTTATCGTACCCTGGCCGGCCCGGCTGAGGGACTGTTTAAAGAGAAAGGAAGCAGGTTTCTGGCTTATGCTTTTCCGGTTGTCAGGGAGGCTGAGGTAAAAGCGCATCTGGAGGCTGTCCATAAAGAACACCCTAAGGCCCGGCATCACTGTTACGCTTATCGTCTTGGGCTTGACCGCAACAACTACCGCGTCAATGATGACGGCGAACCCAGCGGTACGGCCGGCCGGCCAATCCTGAATACGTTGTATTCGCATGACCTGACTAACATTCTGGTGGTTGTAGTGCGTTATTTCGGAGGAACGTTGCTGGGTGTTCCGGGGCTCATCAACGCCTATAAGTCGGCAACGGCTGATGCGCTGACCCAGGCAACAGTGGTGGAAAAAACCGTCAATGAAGTGTACCTGGTCCGGTTTGTCTACGAACAGATGAATGAAGTAATGAAAGTAATCAAAGATCAGCAGCTTACTGTCATAAGCCAGTCTTTTGATAACGAGTGTAGCCTGGAGATTGAGTTGCGGAGGACAATGGTCAATGGCATAATCGGGCGGCTGGAGAAGCTGGAGGGCATAACGGTCAGGTGGCTTAGGTAAAAAGTAGCTTTAGAACGGTGATACAATCGGGACTTTCGGGTCAATGTTTTGAAAGTCATTTACATTTTGTGTCATTAACTCCGCGCCAAGCTTCCGAGCCGTAGCAAGAATTATAGCATCGGGCAATTTGATTCTGCTCTGCTTTCGGTACTGAATCACCAGGTTTGCTATATCCATATCGGTTTGATATACAGGCAGCGTGTTAAGGAAATTAACTAATCGGCTCTCCTCCTCGGCATCTCTGAACGGGAATCCCAGAACTTCCATGTAAACAATTGATGGGATATAGATAGCATCGTACCGATCACTAATGGTTTTGAAAGAGAGTTGCCCTTTTGAGAGATAGATTAATATGTTGGAATCCAGGACACCTGCTCCAGTCCGTATTTCAATCCCACTCATTCCGCAGTTGTTTTTGCCAGGCAATGGGGTCTGGCACAGATTCAAACAGGTTTATCTCGTGTAACGACCGCAGCGCTCCTTCTACTGCTACAGGGTCATAGTTCTGCCCGCGTTCAGAAACCTCCATTTCCTCCCATAGGACAATGACCCGAACCTGACTTTTATCAAGGTTGGACATTGTCTCGGGCAACGTAATTTTGCCGTTTTCAATGGTTGTCTCAAACTCAAGTGCTTTCATATAAGCTGGCCATTTATCGTAGTAAAGATAAGATTTTAAAGAGAAAAAGGACCTCCTCCCCATTAACTGTAAACTTAACGCTACACCAAACCAAAATTTTCTCTTTTCTGTTAGAATTAAGAATAAGGCTTTTCATCACGTGACGGAAAACAAAGTTACGACCGAACCGGCACACCGGGACGGTCATAGTCTCACCGATATTGAATTAACGGGCTTTGAGCAGATTGAGGTGCTGGGTGCCCGCGAACATAATCTGAAAAATATTGACGTTACCATTCCCCGCAATAAGCTGGTGGTTGTGACGGGTATCAGCGGCAGCGGCAAATCGTCACTGGCGTTTGATACCATCTACGCCGAAGGACAGCGCCGGTATATGGAGAGCTTTTCGGCCTACGCCCGCTCGTTCATCGGCGATATGGAGCGGCCCGATGTCGACAAGATCAACGGGCTGAGTCCGGTGATCTCTATTGAGCAGAAGACCACCTCCAAAAACCCCCGGTCCACAGTCGGCACCACTACGGAGATTTATGACTTTCTGCGTCTGTTGTTTGCCAGAGCCGGGGATGCCTACTCTTATGCCACAGGCCGGAAAATGACCCGTCAGTCGCAGGACCAGATTATTGATCAGATACTGAATCAGTACAACGGCCAAAAGCTGACGTTGCTGGCACCCGTGGTCAAAGGCCGGAAGGGGCATTACCGCGAGCTGTTTGTGCAGATTGCCAAACTGGGGTATACCAAAGTGCGCGTGGATGGGCAGGTGCAGGACATAGTGCCCAAGATGCAGCTTGACCGCTATAAGGTACACGATGTTGAGATTGTCATTGACCGGATCATTCCCCGGCCCGAAGATCGTTTCCGGCTCTCGCAGTCGGTGCAGACGGCACTGAAGCAGGGCAAGGGAGCCATGCAGATTCTTGACCAGGATGGCCAAGTGATTTACTTCTCGCAGAACCTGATGGACCCGGAGTCGGGCATCAGCTACGATGAGCCTTCGCCCAATACGTTCTCCTTTAACTCACCCTACGGGTGGTGCCCGGTTTGTCAGGGTCTTGGCGTGGTGGAAGAGATTACCGAGGAGTCAGTTATTCCCGATAAGTCCCTAAGCATCAGTCGGGGTGCCATTGCCCCCTTAGGTGAATATCGTGAACTTTGGTTTTTTCGGGAGATTGAGGTCATCCTGAAGAAATTCAAATTAAGTCTGAGTACTCCGCTGACCAAATATCCGCCCGAATTACTGAATGTGCTGCTGTTTGGCGACCAGGAAGAAGCGACCATGCCGTCCAAGAAACACCCTGGTGAAGATTATTATAACTTTAAATTTGAGGGCATCATACCCTTTTTGAAGCGTCAGCAGGAGAACGGCTCCGAAAAGATTCAGGAGTGGCTGAAAGACTTTATGGTGGTCAATACCTGTCCGGAGTGTAACGGAGCCCGGTTGAAGAAGGAGTCGTTGTACTTCCTGATCGCCGATAAAAATATTGCTGAATTGGCCCGATTAGACATTTCGGAACTGTCGGCCTGGATGACCAATCTCGAAGACCGGTTGTCGGAGCGTCAGAACGTAATAGGACGGGAAGTACTGAAGGAAATCCGCAAGCGCATTGGCTTCCTGCTCGATATCGGTCTGGATTACCTGACGCTCGACCGGCCGTTGCGGACCTTGTCCGGAGGGGAAGCGCAGCGTATCCGGCTTGCGACGCAAATCGGCACGCAGTTGGTCGGTGTGTTGTACATAATGGATGAGCCCAGCATCGGTCTGCATCAGCGCGATAACGTAAAGCTGATCGACTCACTGAAGAACCTGCGCGATCTGGGTAATACGGTATTGGTGGTCGAACACGACAAAGACATGATGCTGGAGTCGGATTTTATTCTGGACATTGGTCCGGGAGCCGGCCGGCATGGTGGTCAGATTGTGGGGATTGGCACACCCGAAGAATTTCTGCGAAACGGCAGCACCACGGCTGATTACCTGAGTGGTCGCCGGGCGATTGAGGTACCCGCCGAGCGTCGGAAGGGTAACGGCAAGTTTTTGATCATTAAAGGCGCTACCGGTCATAACCTGAAGAATGTAACCCTGAAGCTGCCGCTGGGCCGGATGGTTTGTATAACGGGCGTGTCAGGCAGCGGCAAGTCGTCTTTGATTCACGAGACTTTATTCCCGGTGCTGAACCGGCACTTCTATAAATCGAAGCGGGAGCCGCTGTCGTTTAAGTCGGTAGAAGGGTTGGAGTATTTGGACAAAGTAATTGAAGTAGACCAGTCGCCGATCGGCCGGACACCCCGATCTAACCCGGCCACGTACACCGGTATGTTCTCCGACATCCGCGCCTTGTTTGCCGAACTGCCCGAAGCTAAAATTCGCGGGTACAAGCCGGGTCGCTTCTCCTTTAACGTGAAGGGAGGCCGCTGCGAAGATTGTGAAGGTGCCGGTATGAAGAAGATCGAGATGGAGTTTCTGCCGGATGTACACGTCGCCTGCGAAACCTGCAAGGGTAAGCGCTTTAACCGCGAGACGCTGGAAGTACGCTTCAAAGGCAAGTCTATTGCCGATGTGCTGGACATGACGGTCGAGCAGGCGCTGGACTTCTTCGCTAGTCAGCCTAAGATTCTGCGCAAAGTGCAGACGCTGAATGATGTTGGGTTGGGCTATATCACACTAGGGCAGCATGCTACGACCCTGTCGGGTGGTGAGGCCCAGCGGGTAAAGCTAGCGGAGGAGTTGTCTAAGAAAGACACTGGCAAGACCATGTACATTCTTGACGAACCAACCACGGGTTTGCACTTTCAGGATATTTCGCACCTGCTGGCTGTCTTGAACAAGCTGGTTGATAAAGGCAACACGGTTTTAATCATCGAACACAACCTGGATGTTATCAAAGTTTCGGACCATATCATCGATCTCGGTCCGGAAGGTGGCAACAAAGGCGGTGAAATCATTGCCGAAGGCACCCCGGAGAAAGTTGCGAAGGTAGAGGGGAGCTATACCGGTAAATTTTTGGCAGTGGAGCTGGGGACAACATCAAACCGTTAAAACGGTTAATTGTAAATGGGGTACGTGGCCGTTTCCCACGGATAAATCCGTGGGCTGATCAAATCGAAATTTTTGTGCTTATGAGTTCGCCCACCTTAATGGCCAATGCACAGAGCCTGGGTGGGTTTGATTACAGCCCACGGATTTATCTGTGGGCTGTGTGATTTAATAAGAAGCAATTCAACCGTTTTAACGGTTTGCCTGTTCCGGCACATCATTAAGGCCATAATGGTGCAAAAATCGTTCGTATTCCGCTGCAAACGGAACCGTGCGATGATGCTCCTCCTGATTCCGAATATATTGAATAACCCGCTCCACATTTGTTTCGCTGATGGAAAATGCTCCATAGCCCGTCTGCCACGCGAATTTTGTCGAAAGTAAATGCCGCTGATTAATCTCATGTGATGAACCGCCTTTTACCTGCTTCATCACATCCGCTACCGAAAATCGCGGATCAAGCTGGAACAGGATATGAACATAATCCTCGACACCGCCAATGGCAGCGACGTGACTACCCAAGTCTGTTAATTGCTTTGTAAGTATGATATAGACTTGAAAGCGAATGGTTTGCCGGATCTGCGGCTGCCTGGCTTTTGTGCTAAAGACAGCATGAATCCATAATTTAGTTTTGGAATGTGACATGCAGAGATGAGTACTAACTTTGGGGTTCAGACGGAGTAGAAAAGGCCTCGTCACAGAGTAAGGGTAAAAGCAGCCGGGCATCTGCTTTTCAAAATGACAACGTAACCTACGCTTATGAAAATCCATTTTTGGCTACTGGGAGCCGCTATACTACATGCAGCCGCCACTCTTGCCCAGCGCGATATTCCCGCCAATCCAGTAAAACCCACTCCGCAGCAGCTCCAATACCAGCAGCAGGAACTCATCGGCTTTCTGCACTTCGGCGTCAATACCTTCTCCGACAGCGAGTGGGGTACGGGTAAAGAAGATCCCCGCAGCTTTAATCCCACTAAACTGGATGCGCGGCAGTGGGTACAGGCCGCTAAAACGGCGGGTATGAAAACGCTCATCATCACGGCCAAGCACCACGATGGCTTCTGCCTGTGGCCATCAAAATACACTGAACACTCGGTGAAGAACAGTCCGTGGAAAAACGGTAAGGGCGATGTGGTGCGCGAACTGGCCGATGCCTGCCGCGAAGGCGGTATCAAACTGGGAATTTACCTGTCGCCCTGGGATATGCACGAGCCGAAATATGGCACCTCGGAGTACAACCAGTTTTACCTGAACCAACTGCGCGAACTGCTCACGACTTACGGTCCGATAGCCGAGTTATGGATGGACGGGGCCAAGGGCGAAAACGCGAAAAATATGGAGTACGATTTTGAGGCATACCGGGCTTTGATTCGTCAGTTACAACCCAATGCCGTGATTTTCTCCGACGTTGGGCCGGGCGTACGCTGGATCGGCAACGAGCGGGGTTTTGCCGGCGAAACCTGCTGGTCGACGATCAATACTGAAGGAATGGCCCCCGGTAAGGCCGACTCCAAATATCTGAACACGGGTGACCCAAAGGGCGACGAGTGGATACCGGGCGAATGCGACGTGTCTATCCGGCCGGGTTGGTTCTACCATCCTAAAGAAGACAGCCGGGTCAAAACTCCGCAGCAACTGGTGGATATCTATTATAAATCAGTTGGCCGGAATGGTACCCTCTTGCTGAACCTGCCACCTGACCCGAACGGTTTGCTTCACGAAAACGATATAAGCGCGCTACGGGGCATGCGCGAAATACTGAACGAAACCTTTAAGTCAAACGGAGCGATTAAAAAGCTGGCAAAGGCCAGCAGCCAGTGGGCCGGGTTTGATACCCAGCGCCTGACCGACGGTAACGCCGATACCTACTGGGCCGCCAAAGAAGGAGAAACGTCCGCTACGCTGGAACTGAATCTGGGCCGCCCTACCACCTTCGACCGCATTGCGTTGCAGGAGCCGGTACGGCTGGGGCAGCGGGTATCCGCGTTCCGGGTAGAGGCTGAGCAGAACGGTGCGTGGCAGGAGGTGGCCAAAGGCACCACCATCGGTTATAAACGGCTGCTGCGGCTTGATGCCCCCGTTACCGCGCAACGCATCCGGATTATAGTGGAGCAGGCCAACAACACCGTAGCGCTTTCGGAAATCGGGTTATACAAGGCCTCTGAGCGGGAGGGTAAGCCCCTGGCGGAGAAGAAATAAAGGAAAACAAAAAAGCGGGTCATGGCCCGCTTTTTTGTTACTTCAGAATCGGTTCCAGCGCGGCCCGGTTCTCATCAAGCCATTTGGCAATGTCGGAAACGATGTCCCTGATGCCTTTTTCGGGTTTCCAGCCGGTGAGGTTGGTGACCTTTGTATTATCGGTAATGTACAGGCGTATGTCGGCGGCCCGGTTTTCGGTCACCTGTTTGATGGGTATCGTTTTGCCGGTTACCTCCTGACAAATCTGGGTCAGTTCCTGCAGCGAGGCACTGCTGGCTACGCCACCGCCGGCGTTCAGGATTTCGCCGTTGACTTTATCCAGGTTGTGCAGTTGCCAGTCGATGAGCCGGTACAGGTCGTCGATGTGCAGCATATCGCGGGTTTGCTTGCCGGTGCCGCCGTAGCCGATGTACGCCAGCGACTGCTCAAAGTAATGCTTGGCAATCCAGAGTACCATTACGCCCTGGTCCACCTTACCCATCTGCCACGGTCCGGTAATGACGCCACACCGGTTTATGACCGTTTTCAGGCCGTAAAACTCGTTATATTCCTGAATAATCAGCTCCGACGCCAGTTTGGTAGTCCCATACAAGGACCGGGCACCATCCAGCGGAAAATCCTCGGCGATGCCTTTAGACGATACCCCCGGCACCGGCTGGTCGTCGCTGAGCACAAACCGGGTGTCGGCTTCCTCGAAATTCAGGGTTTCAATGGTTTTAATGGGGTACACCCGGCTGGTCGACAGAAAGATGAAATTGGCCTTATGCTTCAGCGCGTAGTTGAGGCAGTTGACCGTCCCGAAGAGGTTGGTATTGATGAGGTAATCGGGAGTGCCATCCAGCCCGGCCAGCACCGATGGTTCGGCCGAAGCTTCGATAATGGTATCGACGGCCGGCAGCGCATCAAAATCCTCTTTGCTGCGAATGTCGCCGTGGACGAACTCGACACCAGCCTGCTTCAGCCGGGCAATGTTCAGCTCGGAGCCCCGGCGCTTCAGGTTGTCGAGGGCAAAGATCTGATAATCGGGATAGTTGGTTTTAAGCGCAATCGCCAGCGCCGAGCCGACAAAGCCGGCCCCGCCGGTAATCAGTAGTTTCATGGGTTGGTCAATGAGAAAGGCCAAAAATAGGTGAAAACTTCAGACACTTGAGTATCTTAATTTTTAAGCAACTGAATTTTAGATCAGTTTTTGTTCGCTTACCTGTAAAGATTATCTCTTCTTTTGGTTATCATCCTCCCAGGCTCCTCCCATATACGCCAGTTTGTGTGTGTAAGGCTGGAACAAGACTACTGTGGTAACTTCGTTGTCCTGGCAGGTGTTGTATACCACAAAAGCGGTTTGAGCAACGGGTTCTGTCCAGAAGGATTTGGAGTCTATAATCCCCTGGTACAGCCGCTTGTTGCTGCGTCGGATGTAGCGAAAGGGTATGGCCTTGAGGCAGTGTTGGTCGCAGGGAGACTGCCACGATTGGCAGTTTTGACGGAGAATGCTGCTGAAGTAGCGAATATGAACCTCAGCCGGGTTTCCAAAGCGCACCACCGGAAAGTCGGCCGGCTGCTCAACATAGTAACAGAAGGTGTCGGGTTGCATCAGCACCAGGCTGTCCGGGCCAAATAGCCGGTCGATAAACTGGTAGAGGTGGGCATTTCTGGCCTGTTCTAAGGAGTCTAGCTTGATCTTTCTGACCGGAACATTTTTGATTCGCACAGGTTGAGCCTTAATGGTGAGTTTGGGCAAGAAGAGAAAAATTAAAATAAACAAGGTTTTCATAAGCTTTTTGTTTTGCTTCTGTCACCCAATGATTTTACACAGGTGACAGAAGCGTAATCAGTGAGTTAGTTACAGCGGGAAGTATTAGGCGTCGGACTACCGTGGGTTGTTCTCCGTTCGGTACCTGCCGGCAAACTGATATTCCGTAAGTCTTCTCCCAACTGGCCAGGACTACTGCCACTACCTATACCCCAACTCGTTCTGTTCCCAGGTAAATTGATATTTGCCGCTTGTAAGGCTTGGAGAGTAAAATCCATACAGTTATAGTTTTCTAAATCATAAGAATTTACAGAATGGTTGCGGATATAATTTAGCGTATTCGAGAATTGTGACCATGTAACTGGAAAAGAAATGCTAACATCATATCCTGCAGAGTAGGTGTCGTCCTGCCCGAAAATGCCTGGCCCAACCGGATTGAATGGACTCCCGGCAAAAGTTGGATACCACCCTAGGACTCTGTGAACATAGCTGTTGTTAGGCCCTATTTGCGTTAATCCCAAATAAACATGTCCAAAGCAAGCACAATCATCTGCTGAAGCATATCGATTGTATCCTGATCCAGGGGGTTACCATTTGGTGCGTTTGGGTCAAAAGGAGGGAGCTGTTCATTATAATCGCCAGATGCTGAGCAAATGTAGAGGGTATACTGGTCTGATCCAGTTACGCAGACTTCATTGTTACCTTCCCCCACACATATTCGCCAGTTTACAGTGATCATGAATGGTTGACAACTTGCTGCCCGTCCATTCGGAGAATTCTTTGGCGACTGTGGAGTAAGTACTGAGAAGCTTCCAACTACCTTACCCTTGACGATTTGAAATCCGTTGATAAATTCACCTCCATCATTAAAATTCAAGTACAGTCCGTCACACTGATTAGGGATTACTTTCCCTTTAGACATTTGAATATTGTCAAGTGTAGGTAGCCACTTTACAATGTGGGATTGAATCTGCCCCTGATTATTTTTTGTAAATACTTGAAATGTGTACCAGGCAATTCCACGTTCGGTATTTTTTTGTTGCTTTTCTTTTTCAAGAGTTGACCAGTGAGTGGTTAGCGTTACACCCATCTCATTTTTCATCGGAACCACTACCCAAGGCTTTCCAGTTGATGAAGTCAAGGATTTTGCATTCTCCCAATCTAGAATACGCTCCAGTTTGAAATTTTCTTGAGTGGTTAAATTTCCCGAACGAGTCCGGTCCAATGAGGCTGCTTTATTTACAAACCACTGACGTGCTTCGTCTACTGTAATCGGATATAATTCAGCCATCTGAATTATATCCGATTCAAGAGGTAGTTCAGGCTTTGTGCAAGCGTAGAAGTTAAAAAGTACAACAGTAAATAAAGGTAGAATCTTAAGAAGAAGTTTTTTCATTGTGATTTAACTTGTTGGTTCTACCACAAAGCTGCCTAACTCTTGAACAATGAAAATTGATCTATATCAATTTTTCATTGTTACCTTAGTCTCTTTTTGCTCTGATACGGCTAAAGGTTTCTGGCGTAAGGCCCAAAAATGAAGCAATGTGTTTATTAGGTACCCGGTTAGCCAGAGTGGGGTACTCAGATAAAAAAGCCCGATAGCGTTCGTCGGCCGTTTGCATGCGCAGGTGATGCGCCCGAAGTTCACTCCGCGTATAATATTGTTCGGTCACTACACGGCCCACATAATTGAATTCCGGGTATTGGCTATAAAGGTGACTTAGATGCTGATACGAGAGGCTCCAGAGTGGGCTTTCTTCCAGGGTTTCTAAATACTCGAAAGACGGCTGCTGGCGGTAAAAGCTTACCGGGGAGATTACAAAGGACGTCTCCGGCATGAAACCAGTTGTAATGTCTTTGCCGTCTTTCAAATAGTAGCCACGAACCAGCCCTTTCTCGACAAAGTAGATTTTGGTTGAAATCTGGTCCGGCGATAACAACAGGCTACCTTTGGGGAGGGAAGCATGACTGAGAAGACTGACTAACGATTGCTTCAGCGCTGTACTAACCGGGTAAATAGCTTCGATAAGTGTCAGCAGTGTATTCATCAGCCATGTTCGGCCCCAAATTGCAGCCTACCCGCCGTTCTACGTAGTAATTCGAGTCAATTTTACGTTCTCCACCGGGCGAATGACCAGCGGCACCTTTTCCACTTTTACCGAACTGCTGTCGAGACCAAACCAGCGGTCTTCGGAGGTGGTGAAGCCTTTAATGAAGAAGTAGACATTCATAATCAGCCGCTCCGACACGGGCAGGTCATTTTCAAACGAAAGGAATTTCTCCAGTACCACAAACCGGAAATCACCGATCACGTTCTGCCGATGAAGCGACTCATAGCGGCTGGTAATATCCACCTCCTTATTTTTCACCAGATCTTCAATCACTTTGCGGAAGAAGAGGTTAATGCGTTGTTCTACCCGGAAGCCGAGCCGGAAGGTTACCTTATAGCAATCATCCGGGGCGATGGTGTTTACCTTATACTCCATAGTATATGGATCGTCGGTGGTATCCACGTGAATAAACCAATAGATATCCGCCCGTTTGGGCCGCTTCTGAAAGATGGAATAAATGATCTTGGACTCGATCTCCGACTGCCGGGCGGCATTGCTCATAAACACCAGATGCGTAGCGTATTTCGGAATACTGATGTCCCGGCTTAATTCCTTAATGGCCTGAATGTACTGATCAATGCGGACATATTCAGTAAGTCGCATTTTAATCCGGCTGGCATTCAGCCAGATAATCATCACCATACCCATGATCCCGGCGATGAGCACAGATACCCAACCGCCATGCACAAATTTCACCAGGTTAGCTACCAGGAAGCAGCTTTCAATCGTCAGATAGAAAATGACAAAAAGCACTACCCACCAGGCATTGTATTTATGGGTATAGAGGTAATAACCGAAGAGCATGGTGCTCATCATCATCGTGAGGGTAATGGCCAACCCGTAAGCTGCTTCCATGCGGGAAGAATCCTGGAAATAGATGACAACCCCCACACACCCTATAAAAAGTAGCCAGTTTATGCTGGGTACGTACAACTGCCCTTTTTTGACGGAAGGGTAACGTAAGCGAACTTTTGGCCAGAAATTCAACCGGATGGCCTCACTAATCAGGGTGAAGGCACCGGAAAGCATAGCCTGACTGGCTATGACGGTTGCTCCGGTAGCTATAATAATTCCGATAAACAGGAACCACTCCGGCATAAGGGCGTAGAATGGATTGCGCTCACCTAGTGCCTGACCGTCAAGCGTTTTGACGTATACACCCTGCCCAAAGTAGTTCAGCAACAGGCAGGTCTTTACAAAAACCCAACTCACCCGGATGTTGCCCCGGCCGCAGTGACCCATATCCGAGTAAAGGGCTTCGGCACCGGTCGTAGACAGAAAAACCGCTCCCAACAGCCAGAACGCTCCGGGATAGGTTGATAAAAACAGGTAGGCGTGATACGGATTAAGAGCCGCCAGTACCGAGGGGTCATCAATGATGTGAACAAAACCCAGGACGCCCAACATGGTAAACCAGATCAGCATCACGGGGCCAAACGTAGTTCCGACCACGCTGGTACCGAAGGTCTGAATTAAAAACAGACCTGAGAGTATGGCAATAACAATGGGAATAGTCTCAATGTCCGGGTACAGGATTTTTAGTCCTTCTACCGCCGAGGAAACCGAAATAGGGGGTGTAATAATACTGTCGGCCAGCAACGAGCTTCCCCCAATTATGGCGGGTACGGTGAGCCAGCGGGCATGTCGGCGCACCAGCGCGTACAAGGCAAAAATACCGCCTTCACCGCGGTTGTCGGCCCGCAGAATCAGGACAACGTACTTGATGGTTGTCTGCAGCGTAATAGTCCAGAGGATGCAGGAGAGGGCTCCTAAAACAATCTCCTCTTCAATAACGGGGGCTGAGCCGGCCACGGCCCTGAGCACATAAAGAGGAGAAGTACCGATGTCACCGTATATAATTCCCAGGGCTACCAGCAGACCAGCCGCCGATACCCGGTCCATGTGTCGTTTATCTTCCATAAAAAGTTGCTCTGCCCTGCGCGGGCCGAGCGAATACAAACGCGGCAAAGATAATAGGTGTGCAAGTACGTTGTTTTCGGAAGATAAGAAAGTTATGAGCGTAAAATCTTTTAAAGCACGGTTTCTAAAAGCAGGTAGCTGTTTAAGGCGATAATAATGGCCGAAATAGCCCAAGCGGTCAGCTTCAGCCAGCGGGGGTTGACAAACGCACCCATGCTCAATTTGTCGCTGGTAAACTGTACCAGTGGTACCACCGCAAAACTTAGTTGCAGCGATAATATAACCTGGCTCAGCACCAGCAGATCACCAATTTTTTCGTCGCCGTACAGAATCGTCACAATCAGCGCCGGTACGATGGCCACCATTCTGGTAACAAGTCGCCGGAGCCAGGGCTTAAGCCGCAGTTTCAGAAAGCCCTCCATCACGATTTGCCCCGCCAGTGTACCGGTAAGGGTGGATGTTTGGCCGGCCGCCAGCAGCGCAATGGCAAACACCGCACCGGCAACCTGGGCGCCCAGCAGCGGATCAAGCAACCGATGCGCATCGGTGATGTCGGCTACGGTCTGGTTGCCGGAGAAGTGGAAGGTTGCGGCCGCCAGTACCAGAATGGCCCCGTTGATGAAAAAGGCCAGCAGCAGCGACACACTCGAATCGATGGTGGCATACCGGATGGCGCTCCGGCGACCGTCGTCCGTACGGGCAAAGTTCCGGGTCTGTACAATGCTGGAGTGCAGATACAGGTTATGCGGCATGACGGTAGCGCCCAGAATACCGATGGCAAGGTATAACATGCTGGGGTTGGTCACAATTTCCCGGCGCGGGAGCAGGCCGCCGGCAACTGCCCCGATGTCGGGCCGGGACAGCAGGATCTCATAAGCGAAACAAAGGAAAATGATGAAGATCAGGCCCGCCACAATACTCTCCAGGATCCGAAAGCCTTTGTTTTGCAGGTACAAGAGCAGCAGCACGTCCAGCGCCGTAATAACGACACCCACCGACAGTGGAATACCAAACAGCAGATTCAGAGCCAGCGCTGAGCCAATCACCTCAGCCAGATCCATGGCGGCAATGGCTATTTCGCTCAACACCCACAGGACCATGGCTACGGGACGGCTGTACTGCTCGCGGCAAGCCTGCGCCAGATCGCGCCCGGTAGCAATACCCAGTTTAAGGGCCAGGTGTTGCAGCAACATGGCAAACAGGTTGGAGATGAGGATAACTGAGAGCAGTTTATAGCCAAACTGCGCTCCTCCGGCAATATCAGTAGCCCAGTTACCGGGGTCCATATAGCCTACTGCGACCATCAGCCCCGGACCCACAAAGGCCCGCATTTTCTTAAAAAAACCGCCGTCGGTCGGAACAGGAATGCTGGCGTGTACCTCCGATAATGAACGTACGGCAGATTCCTGGTCTGTTTTAGGTAATAAACGATCTATTCGGTTACTCCGGGGGACAGACAGCGCCTGAGTAGTCCGCACAAATTCTTCTGATTTCATTGTATTTGTGTATACTTTAGAACCATGAGACAAATATATGCGATTGTTCTCAATAAAAATTTAGACTGGTCTAAATTTTTTTAAAGTATACTAAAAAAACTAATTTTGTGGATAAAATGTTCGAGGAGCAAGCACAAAAAGCTTAATAAACCGGATGTTGATCTTGCATGCATACCTTCACGGAAGAAAACTATCTGAAAACCATCTACTACCTCTCCGGTCGGCAGGAAGGCGAGGTTAGTACCAACTCGCTGGCTGAGATGACAGCGACCAGGGCAGCTTCCGTATCGGATATGCTGAAGCGGCTTTCTGAAAAGCAGCTAATTCATTATAAAAAATACCAGGGCGTACGGCTTACCGAAGAAGGGGAGCGGCTGGCCCTGAAAGTGATTCGCCGGCATCGGCTCTGGGAGGTTTTCCTGGTCGAAAAGCTAGGTTTTGGCTGGGACGAGGTACATGTAATTGCCGAAGAACTGGAACATGTTCGCTCCGACGAACTGGTTGAGCGGCTGGACGCTTATCTGGAGTATCCGCAGTTTGACCCTCATGGTGACCCTATTCCTACACCAGCCGGCCAGATGCCAACGACTGCTTATCGAAAACTTTCGGAGGTGGCCGTTGACGAGCGGGTGCGGATTATGGGTGTACTTGAGCACTCTCCCGAATTTCTGCAGCACCTCGACCGCACCGGCCTTACGCTGGGTAGTGAGGTCTGTCTCCAGGAAATCAGCCATTTCGACAAATCGGTCCAGGTACAGATTAACCAGGAAAAATCGTTATTTATCAGTCACGAAGTGGCTAGAAATTTATTGGTTAGTAGATAGGCAATATGGGGCCGCCCGGCGGTCATTGGTGATTTCGCGGAGGGTGGTATCACCAGCAACTATTGACGAACGACTTTTATGAAAATCCTTGATTGGTATATTCTGAAGCGTTTCCTGCAAACGTATATTTTCGTCGTGTTGGTGATTGTATTGGTGGTCTGTGTGATCGACTACACCGAAAAAGTAGACGATTTCCACCACCACAATGCCCCAATGAATAAAATTCTGATTGACTATTACCTGAATTTTATTCCGTATTGGGCCAATACCATTAGTCCGCTGATGGTGTTTATCGCTACCGTATTTATGACCTCCCGCCTGGCTTCGCGGACCGAAATCATCGCTATTTTAAGCAGTGGAGTTAGTTTTATGCGTTTTCTGGTGCCTTACATAGCCGGTGCTATCGTGCTGAGTGTAGCCACGTATTACCTGGTAAACTACGTAATCCCGCAGGCCAATAAGGTCCGGATCGCCTTTGAGTTGGAATATGTAAAGGATCAATTTACCTACACGGGCCGCAACGTACACCTGAAGATCGCGCCGAATATCTATGCTTACCTGGAGAGCTATAACAACCTGACGAATACCGGGTATAAGTTCACCCTGGAAGAAGTAGCCGGCAACGAACTTAAACAGAAACTCTCCGCCGACCGCATCGAGTGGGATACCCAGAAGGGGAAATGGGCACTCTATGATTATAAAATCAGGGCCATCGACGGGATACGGGAAACACTTACACCCGGAACCCGTATGGATACGACTCTGAACCTCAAGCCCTCCGACTTTGACAGTGACTATAGTCTTTTTGAGACTTTTACGCTGCCCGAACTGAACAACTATATCGCGCTGCTGCAAAGCCGGGGAGCCGACGGTGTTGAAACCTACCTGCTGGAGAAGTATTCCCGCACGACCCGCCCGTTTGCCATTATTATTCTGTCGGTCATCGGCGTCATTCTGTCGGCGCGAAAAAGCCGCCGGGGGGTAGGCTGGCAGGTGGCGCTCGGCTTCTTTCTGGCGTTTGCCTATCTGCTCTTTTTTATGCTCGCCAAAGGGGTCGCCGAATCAGGTAACCTGAATCCAATGCTGGCAGTCTGGTTGCCAAACATTATTTTTGCGTCCATAGGCGTACTTTTGTACCATACAATTCCGCGCTAAACGGTGATTCTCTGACCGATTGTCTCGTTCCGGAAGAGCCATACAATAGCTCAGCGGAGCAGATGTCCTACTGTTTATGAGCCAACATTCAATTGGAAAACCTGACCTGTCGGATTATCTGCACCTCCATTTTCTGGTGGTAATCTGGGGATTTACGGCCATTCTGGGGTTACTGCTGGAACCTTTGGAAGCCCCGGCTCTGGTAGTGTACCGCACATTACTGTCGGCGTTGGGTCTGGGGGTGGTGTTGTACTACCGCCGGCAGTTAGTGATACCGCGTGCGTCTGTTCAATGGCAACTTATGGGTACCGGGGCCCTGATGGCCATTCACTGGATTGCCTTCTTCGGGGCCGCCCGGCTGGCCAATGCCTCTGTCTGTCTGGCGGGTATGGCAACGGGTTCTTTGTGGACTAGTGTGCTGGAGCCCCTGTTTCTGCGCCGGCGTATTCGGGCCGTCGAGGTGTTGCTGGGCGGGGTGGTCATAGCCGGACTTTACGTGATCTTTCGGTTTGAGTTTGACCGCATGGCCGGCCTGCTCATGGCTATTTTCTCGGCTATGCTGGCAGCGGTATTTACCATTATTAATAGCCGGTTTACCCAACGCTATAATGCGCTGACGATCTCTTTCTACGAGATGATCGGGGCCTTTGGGGCAGCCCAGCTCTTTTTGCTGATTTATATGTGGGTTAGTCCCGATCAGAGCCTGTGGTCGGCAGACCGGCTGGTGCCTACATCGGCAACGCAATGGCTCTGGCTTGCGGTGCTGGCGTTCGTCTGTACCGTGTATGCCTATACGGCTGCGGTTCAGCTGATGCGTAAGTTTTCGGCATATGCCGTCAATCTCACGGTTAATCTGGAACCTGTTTATGGCATTGTGCTGGCCTTTCTGGTATTCGGCGAAAGTGAACGGATGACATCCGGCTTCTATATAGGTACCCTGATTATCCTGCTGGCAGTACTGGCCTATCCGTGGCTGAACGGTCGGTTGCAACGGTCGTCGGCCGCGCCGGTTGAAGCGGCTGAGACGGGAGGATTGAGCCTGCCTCCGAACGAAACCCATTCCACTACTGCATGAAACACCCGCTTGTTAGCCTTTCCGTACAGATAGTTGCTGCCCTTTTGTTTCTGCTGGCGTTTGTGCCGTTACTCGTGCTGTCTTTCCACAATCACCCCTCGGCGGCTGATGATTATTGCTTTGCCGACACGGCCGTTCGCTTTGGTTTTTGGCAGGCGCAGAAGTTTTATTACGATGGCTGGACCGGCCGTTACTTCTCGAATTTCCTGGTTCATGGTAATCCGCTGGTCTGGGGATGGTACAGCGGTTTCCGCCTGATCCCGGTGCTGGCTGCTGCGGGCTTGTTCCTGGCCATGTACTCCTTACTGAGCGAGTTGCTGCGGGGACGGTCATTAAAAACGCAGCTGCTGACTACGGGGGCCTTGTTTTTTCTGCTCATTCTTGCGATGCAGAGTATGGTGGAGGCTTTTTTCTGGACGGCGGCTGTGGCATCTTATACCGTACCAACGGCGTTTACGCTGCACCTGCTGGCGGTGATGAGCCGCTGGTACCGGTTACGAGCAGGGCTGCTGCGGACACTGACCACTATTTGGGCAGGGTTTCTGGTATTTGCCATTGTGGGGTCCAGCGAAACCAGCCTGGTGCTGCTGGTGCTGCTGTTGCTATCGGTGTTTGGCTACCGGCTGTTGTTTCTGCGAATCGCCGATCGTTTTCTGGGCTTCCTGGTGTTCATGGCCCTAGTGTCGGCCTGGCTGTTGTTCCGGGCTCCCGGAAACGCTATTCGGATGGGTGGCAATGAGCATAGTGGCGAGTTCATAGCTTCCTTTGTGTCTTCGTTTATCTGGCTGGGCAAATCAGTTCTTAAATGGCTTGTCCAAACCCCTGTTCTTCCGTTGTCGGTCATGTTTATTCCGCTTGCCATGCGACTGGTGCGGATGGACAGCCCTTCACGGCCTCTTTTTCACCTGCCCCCGCTGATTGTTACCGTACTTTACATCGGTTTTCTGGCGGCCATGATTTTTCCGTCTTATTATGGCATTGGCATACCACCTGCTTACCGGGTGATGAACGTGGTTTACCTTTTCTTTCTGCTCGGCTGGTTTTATGTCTTGACGGTCTGGATGGTTCAGGCGGTTCGTCGGGGCTGGTTGCGGACCGATACGTTCCGGTTGCCGGTATGGGTGCCTCTGCTGGCCGGGATCTGGGTGGTTGTCAGCATTGGATTCAGTATCCCGCTAAAGACCATGTATACCGACTGGCTAAACGGCGATGCTGCCATTTATGACCGGGATATGACCGAACGATACCGGCAGTTGACCCAGGGAAGCAATGATACCCTCCGGCTGGTCCCGATTCGGGTGTATCCGCCAAGTCTGTTTGTGGAAGATATTAAAGATAATCCCGAGCATCTCTGGAACCGCTGCCAGGCCGGGTACTATGGTCATAAAATGATTCAGTTGGAAACCGTCACCACCGCCGGGCGTCAGCCAGTGAGCCAGCTAGCCACCCATCCCTGAAACCATGTCATCGGTCTGCATCATTGTACCGTGTTTTAACGAAGCCAGCCGATTACCGGTTGGCACCTTTCTGGCGTTTCAGCAACAGCATCCCGATATAAGCTTCTGTTTTGTCGACGACGGCAGCCAGGATGCCACCGCCGATGTGCTGAAGCAGCTACAGGCTCGTAACCAGGCTCAAACAGAGGTGTTGATCCTCGACCGGAACCAGGGCAAAGCCGGGGCGGTCAGGGCAGGTATGCTGCACATGACCCATGACTCGCGAGGAGCCTTTGATTACCTAGGTTACCTGGATGCCGATCTGGCCACTCCCCTGCCGGCAATCTGGGATCTCAGCGCCCAACTCGACCAGCACCCGCAGCGGGAAATGGTGATGGGCTCCCGTATCAAATACCTGGGCGTCGATATTCGGCGCAACAACTTCCGGCATTATGTTGGGCGGATAATCGCCACCGCCATCAGCAACCTACTGAAACTGGCGGTGTACGATACCCAGTGCGGAGCCAAGCTGTTCCGTAGGGTAGTGGTCCCTGATTTATTTCGGGCGACATTCATCAGCCCCTGGCTATTCGACGTAGAAATTCTCGCCCGGCAGATTCAACGCCATGGCCGGGCGGGGCTGGATAAGTACGTGGTGGAGGTACCACTCCGGCAGTGGGTTGAGCAGGATGAATCCAGGGTTAAGCTCAGCTACTTTTTTCGTATGTGGGGTGAGCTGTACCGTATTTATCAGGCTTATCGGTAAAAGACATGAGTAGTGTTTCGCAACAATTGAACTCCCCGGTCAGTCGCATCCGGCAGACTGTGTCCGACAGGCCTGCGCTGGTTTATCTGCTGCTCGGCCTTCCTCCTGTAGTGCTGGGCTGGCTGGTGTATCGCTATGCCGTTAATGTTCCCTGGTTTGATGATGTTGAGGCTTTCCCCGGCTTTTTGCTGAAGTACCTGCAGGCTTCATCGGGGCTGGGCCGGGTAGCCGAACTGCTCAGGCCTAACAACGAGCACCGGATCGTTACCGGCAAGCTGATAGCGCTGGTTAGCTACCACACCACCGGCATGCTCAATATGCGCCTGCTGATCTTCGGTGGCTTTGCATTTCTGCTTGGCACCTGGGCATTACTACTGTACGTCTTCAAGAGAAACCGAATCCCGTTAGCCTACGCTATTCCGGTCTCTTTTTTACTTTTTCAGCCTCAGTTTTACCTGACTACGTTCTGGTCCATTACCGGCCTGCAGCACCAGCCCGTTGTTTTTCTTGGCTTCCTGTCGCTGTATTTACTAACCAACCGGGGCCATCGGGCCACTATGTCATTACTGGGTGCCATTGCGCTGGCAGTGCTGACAACCTTTACCAACGGCAATGGAATGTTTATCTGGTTTGCCGGTCTGGGTGTCGTGCTGTTGCAGGGGCGGTTTTCGGTGGCTATTGCGTGGCTGCTGTCGGCTATGCTGACGGTGAGTCTATACTTCTCCGGTTTTACTACACAGGGTAATGAAGCCGGCATCGCTTACACGTTCGAGCACCCGGTCCGGACCCTGCTGTCATTTTTCAGCTTTATCGGCGGCCTGTTTGATTTTCTGCCGACGCATGAATCCACCACTCTCCGCATCGTTCTGCCGGTACTGGCCGGTTTTGGGTTGGTGGTCTGGATGCTGTTCTGGTTTAGTATGCTCCTGCTACGGCCCGGTGCCAATGAGCCTTATGGTGCCGGCTGGTCTCTTATCTGGACGCGGCTCCAGGCCATAAGCCGGGCGGAAATGTTTCTGGTGGGTTGTCTGCTCTACCTGCTGACCAATGCCGTTATTGTGGCCTTATTGCGGTCGCGCTTCGGTTACGATGTCATTCTGGTCAGCAATTACAAGCTTTATCCGACTCTTTTCCTGGTATTGGCCTATTGCCTGTATGTGTTCAGTCCGTACCGGCAGCCCGTCCCGGGGCGTCGTTATCAGGGACTGATCCTGCTGGTAGGTGGCCTGGTCAGCGTACTGTCGTATTGGCTGTACACCCCCCTGGTCATTGAACGGCGGAAAACGCTGCTGACGCAGGCGGTAAACCAGCGGTACAACGGCTATGGCCTGGGAGCCACGCCCGGCAGCTTGTTTGCTACGTTTCTGGCTGGTACCATGAACCAGCTAACCAGCCAAAAGCTGTACACGTACCCGCATGACCCATTCATGGCCCATCTGGACTCCATGGTAGCTCAGCCGTCTTTTGAAGGGCTGGAGCTGAATCGGATTCCTTTATTTGTCCGGTATGAGCCGGATTATATTGTTGTCGAAAACCAGACGGTTCAGCTACCAACGCATTGGTCGCGGGAGGCTGCAGTTATGCTGCGGGTTTACTCACCCTCGTACAATGTCCTGTTTAAGGCTGATGCGAACCTGAACTGGCTGAATCGTCAACAGCCCGGTTTTAACATGGCGATTCCCAGGGTGCTCCTGCCTGGTGCTGATAGTGGTCGGGTGGATGTGGCGGCCATTGCCGGGCAGAACCTGCGCTGGTTTCAGACGGGCGTGCGGCTTGGACCACGCCCGTCTGAAACGGTGAAAGCGGCCGATAAGCCGAAAACCGCAGAATAAAACTCTGTAGCGGGTGCGCGGGTTCTTGGCATAACCGTCTATTTTTGTCTGATTACTAACTAAACAAGCTGTTGGAAGGCCCGCAGATATCTATTGTTGCTCCGCTCTATAATGAGAGTGAGTCGTTTCCGCATCTGGTCAGCCGCCTGAATGCGCTGATGGATTCGTCTGACCTGACCATTGAGGTAGTTTTGGTCGACGATGGCAGCCGGGACACCACACCGGTCATGATGCAGCAATTGGCCCTGACCGATGAGCGGTACCATTGCGTGTTTTTGTCCCGTAACTATGGACACCAGACGGCGCTCAGTGCCGGTCTGGCCTCAGCCCGCGCCACCGAGGCCGTTATGGTAATCGACGGCGACCTACAGGATCCCCCCGAACTTCTGTCTGAATTCTATAAGCATTATCAGGAAGGGTACGACGTGGTGTATGCCGTTCGCCGGCAGCGCAAGGAAGGCTGGCTCAAACGCATGGCCTATCATACCTTTTATCGCATACTACGCTCGATCTCTTATATTGACATTCCGCTGGATAGTGGCGACTTTTCACTCATCAGCCGCCGGGCGCTGGACGTGCTGAACCGGATGCCGGAAGAGAGCCGGTACATCCGGGGGATGCGCACCTGGATCGGTTTTCGTCAGATTGGTATTCCTTACGAACGAAGCGGCCGGGTAGCCGGTAGCCCGAAATACTCGTTCAAAATGCTCTGGCGGCTGGCCTATAACGGTATATTCAATTTTAGCGAAGCGCCCATCAGCTTTATTACAAGGCTAGGTGTATTTGCCATCTCTGTGGCTGTTATTTACCTCATCGCTACCATTATCAAGCGCTTTGTATACGGACACGTGCCTGAAGGCTTCACGGCCCTGCTGTTCATCATTATCTGGTTCAGCGGGGTTCAGCTGGTAGCGCTGGGTATCATTGGCGAATACGTACTGCGGATATTCTTCCAGGTGAAGGGGCGTCCGCTGTTCGTCATCAAAGACGAGATTATAAATGGCCAGTATACCGCCAGTTCCAGAGATCCCTACCTGACAAAAAAAGCCCCCCAGGCTTTATAAGCGCTACCTGGGTACCTCCAGCCGGTGAACAAGCTGATTAATTACTTCATCGGCGGTGCCGCCCTCCATTTCGCGTTCCGGTGTGAGCAGCACCCGGTGCCGAAGCACAGGGGCGGCCAGTTCCTGCACATCTTCGGGTGTAATAAAGTCCCGGCCCCGTAAGGTGGCCAGCGCTTTGGCACTGTTGAGCAACGCCACCGACGCCCTGGGCGAAGCACCCAGATACAGCGCTTTGTTGGCGCGGGTGCTTCGGACAAGCTGCGCGATGTAGTCGAATAGCTTGTCTTCGACGTGAACCTGATGCACTTTGCCGCGCAACGCCTGTAACTGGTCAGCGGAAACTACTGCCTGAACGGCCTCAACTGCATCGCTCAGGTTCTGGCGGGCGTGGTGACCTTTCAGAATAGCCACTTCTTCGGTTTCTTCGGGATAGCCGATGAGGACCTTGAACAAAAAGCGGTCGAGCTGGGCTTCGGGCAGGCGGTAGGTACCTTCCTGCTCAATTGGGTTCTGCGTGGCCAGTACCAGAAACGGCTCGGTCATGGGGTAGGTGGTGCCGTCGTAGGTGATCTGCCGCTCTTCCATCACTTCAAACAGGGCCGCCTGCGTTTTGGCGGGAGCCCGGTTGATCTCGTCAATGAGCACGATATTGGCGAAAATGGGTCCCGGCTTAAATTCAAAATCAGAGTGTTTCGGGTTGAAGACCGACGTGCCCAGCACATCCGACGGCATCAGGTCGGGCGTAAACTGGATACGGCTGAAATCAACAGAAAGTGTTTTGGCCATCAGTTTGGCCGTCAAGGTTTTGGCAACACCGGGTACCCCTTCCAGCAGTACATGGCCGTCGGCGAGCAGCGCCGTCAGCAGCAGGTCAATAGTCTGGTGCTGACCAACAATCACTTTACCCACTTCGGCCCGAATTGCATCAATGGCGGTTTTCAGGTCATTCAGATCAAGGCGTGTTTCAAAAGGAGTCATCGTCGGATAAACGCTGGAGCAGCGTTCAGGCATTTACGTGTTGATAAAAAGCTTCTATGTCCTGATTCACATTCAGGAGTTCGTATTCCGACAGCAGCGTACTACGCCGGGCCGCATCGATCCGGCGGACGAGGACCGTTACGTCCTCGGCAGGTACGCCACTTTTTTGGGCCAGCGTTTCGGCAAAGTTCTTATCCAGCACAGTCGTATTCAGACCGAACTGCTCGCGCACATACGCCAGAAAATACTGAATTTTTTTACGAGCCAGGTTGTCGTGGTCATTCTGCTGAAAGTACAGCCGGCCGATGGTCTGCACAAACTCCAGTGAGGTATTGCGGGGCGGTTCGACCACCGGAATAATACGCTGGGTGCGTTTACCCGCAAAGATGGCGTATAATACCAAGCCGAACAACACCAGATAGTAGGCCCAGATAAGTGCCGGCTGCGTGAAAACATAGCGAAAAAGGGACTGCTGGCTTTCGTCAAAACGCCCCTGCTTGATGAACTCGTCCCAGTACGTAGGGCAGGGAGGCAGGTAGGAGAGGGCTTTAAAGGCGTAATCAGACGTGGCCGGGTCCAGCACATAATAATTCGTAAACGCCAGGGGCAGGTTATGAATATAAAAGCTACCCTGGCCGTGGCTGATCCGGATGAAAACTGGCTCCCGGCGGGCATTCCGGCCAAGTACCGTAATCCTTTCCGGTTTTATCAGCGTAAGGTAGTTGCGGCCGTCATCGTCGCGAAATCGATAACCGCCGGGTTTTCGAAGGTGAGCATTTGTGAAGTTGTTGACCAGTGTTGTGTCAATTAATTTTGGTGCTTTTTCGGCAGTTTTAAAGCCAAGCGTCTTCCCCAAAGAATCCGTAATCACATAGGCGGAGATGAAAACGTTGTTCCCCCGGCTTACGTACCGGAGTAGCAGCTGTATTTCGGATTTAGTAGGCAGAAAGCGACCACAGATAAAGACATAGTTACTTTGCTTCGGCAGTTTACCTTCCGTCAGGTGGTTGTAGATGGGCACACGCAGGCTCGGTACAGACGGTTGCTGCATCAGACCGGGCAAAAGCTCATACAACGCCCTTGCCCCAAACGGAATCCTGTCCTTATTCATGTAGGACTCCTTCCAGTCGATGGGCTTCGGTCGGTAATACTCGAAAAGGCTATAGCTAATTACTGTTACCAGCAGAATCAGCAGGTATTTGTTTGGTTTCACGTTTTGAATAGGTTCATGTCAGGACCGTTGCCCGGCGTTTTCAGCGGTGCAGTAGCTGCGTCTGCAACTGTTCGTTAAAGCCCCTGAATTCTGCCTGCACTTGCTGAAACATCCGCTGGTCAACGGGAAAATCACCGTACCAGGCATAGTCAAAAGCCGTGGTAAGTGCCTCAAAATTGTCCTTCAACGGGGTCGTACTTAATTCGTATACGTATTGCCGGTTGGTTTTATCCGGTTGCCAGTTGATCAATCCCTGGTCGGTCAGGGACTTTAGCGTTTGCAGATACAGAAGCCGGATAGCCAGCCGGTAATTTCCCCGGTTGACGACATCGTCCAATGCTTCAGCGAAGTTGATCTCATGAATATTTTCGCTGACCTGTTCATACGGTAATGGTGGCTGCCCGGCTTTCCTGGGAAAAAGGAAGCCCAGAACCTCGGCTTTGATAAGCAGATAGATGCTATACGCAACAATCACGGCCAGCAACACATATTGCCAGAAACTCCGGTAAGCCGTACTGCGCATGAATTCAGCTATTTGTTCCTGCAACCAGTACCAAAACTTCAGCAGCGGGTTTTCGGGCGGGCGGGTGTTCCGGCGGTATTGGTATTCACGGTCGTTCCGGTAATCCTGAAGCTTCTCCGCAGCCGGGTAGCGCATCCGTACCGGCTGCTGGTCATCCCGGCCGGGATAAGTTGCCTCTTTGGCTGTCTTGTCTGGTTGAGCCCTGACCGGACTGCCAACCCAGAGAATACCCACCAGCAGCCAGCCGGTCAGCCAACGCTTAGTAATCGCCTTCATCCTGAGCGGTGGGTCGGGTGGGAGATGTACCGATGGTGTCAATAGCCGCCAGCAAGCCGGTACCTTCGTGGCGTTCGACCAGATTGAAATACTGAAAGCCAATGGCCAGCGCTATCAGGCCCGACAAAAAGGTAACCCCGATTGTGCTGATGGCATTGGTTAAAACCATAACTACCGATGGCATTTCGGGCAGCAACTCCATCGCGGTAAACATTTGGATCAGTATCGTGGGTATTGTAAAGCCAAGTCCCAGGATGATGACAATAAGCGCCACAATTACGATCAGACCGAATGTGGACCACCACTTATTGGCGATGAGCTGAA
Source organism: Nibrella saemangeumensis (assembly GCF_039541915.1). Lineage (NCBI taxonomy): Bacteria > Pseudomonadati > Bacteroidota > Cytophagia > Cytophagales > Spirosomataceae > Nibrella > Nibrella saemangeumensis. Next base: position 111,171 of record NZ_BAABHD010000030.1, on the reverse strand, counting down.
AACAGCGGGTTATGACGTTTCCCGGACCGGCCTTCTCAAACACGGTTACCGGCAGAGCCAGAGACAGAACGACCCCAATGTATATGCCAGGAACAAGCATCAAAAAGATGCCGATTAACACTAGCCAGAACGAAAGAAAGGCAATCCACAGCGACCGGCCAAGCACCGAAAGAACCTCATGCCAGACAGCACCAGCGTTGATAAACGTGCTGCCGGACTGGCTGTAGAGTTTAAAATGGCTGTAGACAACCAGGCTGGCGATCAAATTGGCTGTAAGTTTAAGAATGTTCGTCAGAAGGATTACCAGAAGCGGCCCATTGTAGATAATCCCCATCTGATCGTTTCCGGACGGTATGCTCTGTCCTAATGGGTTTTGCTTTGTCAGCAGGTTCGACTGAAGAACCCCCTCTGCGATACCCGCCAGCAACGCTGCCGGACCCGCAATGTAGAGCAGCGCCAGTGTCAGGCTCCGGAAGTTTTGCGTCGCGTAAGCAAAAGTGGCGTTTATCTTTTCACCAAAGTCACGTTCTTGAAAGAGGAGCATACGGTAAACGGTTAAAAGAGGAGTAAGGTCGAAACAGTTACTGTGGGCGGATGGTGTGGAGCCGGATCGGATAAATGATAAAATACCAGACAATGAAAGCGGCCGATGTTAAAATAATAGTCAGACTAACCGCCGGATGAAGGGTCAGGCGGGTTACAAAACTCTCCAGAAAACCGGCCATGATAAAAATTGGGACCAGCCCCACACAGATTTTCAATCCCTGTCTGGTACCCCGTATAAACGACTCAAGCCGGGAGTAGGTACCGGGAAACAACAGGCTGTTGCCCAGCGTGAGGCCGGCACAGCCGGCAATGATAATGGCCGAAATTTCCAGCGTGCCATGAATCCAGATCTTCAGTACCGACTCCAGCAGCAGGCCGCGCTCGTAGAAAAAATACTGGAACGCCCCCAGCATGACGCCATTGGAAAATAACGCATAAATTGTTCCGAATGATGCCAGCAGTCCCATTACAAAGGTCTGAAAAGATACCTGAATGTTGTTCAGGGTAATACGGAGAAACATGGTTGCCTGATCACTACTGGCATATACGCCCAGCGGATCGCCTTTTTCGATGTTCTCCTGCGTCATGTTGACGTACGCATCACCCATGATCAGACGGACAAACGTAGTGTCATTGGCTGCTGATAGCCAGCCAAGCAGGCAGGCTGCCAGAAAAATAACAAACGAGACGGCCAGCAGCCGATGCGACTGCCTGAAGAGCAAGGGCAGTTCGTACCGCCAGAAGGTAATAAAGCGGCTGGCGTCTTCACGCTTACTCTGCATCAGGCCCCGGTGCATCTGCGCAGTCAGCCCGTTGAGGTAACGGGTTACACTGGACTCAGGATAAAAGGTGCGGGCGTATGACAGATCATCCGTTAGCTCAATAAACCGCTCCGTTAGTTCGTCCGGGTCTCTGGTCGGGTTCTCCTCAATCGCTTTCCACTTCGGGGTATTTCGTTTAATAAAGACCGGTTCACGCATAAAAGCTGCTCCAAAATTTATCGCCACGGAGAAACGCGCTATGTTATCAAATATAGCTAAGTTCGCTTTGCCAATTTTGATTTAAAACGGGTCTTTTCCCAATTTGCCATCAGATTTTTTGCGGGATATGTCAGTTGCCATTCATACCTCCCAGAACGTACTGCTCGAATACGAACCCGCCAGCGTTGGGGAGCGCATTATGGCTACGCTCATCGACTACCTGATATTTATCGGCTGGGTGTTAGTGGTCATTTTTTTGCCGGTAAGCATCTTCAACGTGAATATGAGCACATTTTATGTAGTCCTGGTTACGTTGCCCATCCTGTTTTACGACCTGATTTGCGAGTGGCAGCTCAACGGGCAGTCGCTGGGGAAAATTGCCATGGATATCCGGGTAGTGATGCTCGACGGTTCACAGCCGGGTCTGGGGGGGTACCTGATCCGCTGGCTGCTCCGCCTGATTGATACCCGGATGTTTGGCGGACTGGTAGCCATTATTGCCATTGCTGCCAATGGAAAAGGGCAGCGACTTGGGGATATGGCGGCCAGAACTACCGTTGTTAAAACAAAGCCTAAAGTAGCACTGGAGGATATCACCTACCAGGTGCTACCCGAAACCTATGCGGTACGGTTCCCCGAAGTGCGTTTTCTCACCGACCGGGATATTCAGATTGTGCGGGAGGCAGTGCGCCGGGGTAACAACGAGGTGGCCGAACGAACGGCCCAGCGTATTAAAGACGTAACCGGTATTCAGACCGACCTGTCTGCCCGCGATTTCCTGAAAAACGTCATTGATGATTACCAGGCATTGGCTGCCAGGGAGTAAGATCTCCGCCAGTCTCCAACTGGTTATTACCGTTTCTGCAAACGAAAAGGGCGACCGCAGAAAGAGTCCCGCGAAAAACCAGCTATTTTTGCCGGGTAAATAAATCAGCAGGGATGCTGGTACGAACTATGAGCCTACAGGAAACTATACAATCACTGGCCCGGCAGTACGCCCCGGATATAGTGGCGAACCGCCGGCACCTCCACGCCAATCCCGAATTGTCATTTCACGAACACAACACCGCCCGCTTTGTGGCCGATGAACTTAAGGCCATCGGTTTGCAGCCGCAGGAGGGCGTTGCCAATACTGGCGTCGTAGTGATCATCGAAGGGCGGAATCCGCAGAGCCGGGTAGTTGGTCTACGGGCTGATATGGACGCCCTGCCGATTCACGAAGCAAATGAGGTGCCTTATAAATCAAAGATAGCGGGCGTGATGCATGCCTGCGGACACGATGTACATACCTCGTCGCTGCTGGGTACCGCCCGCATCCTGAACGGGCTACGCGACCAGTTTGAAGGGACCGTAAAGCTGGTATTCCAGCCGGCCGAGGAGAAAGCGCCCGGTGGCGCTTCCCTGATGATTAAAGAGGGTGTACTGGAGAACCCGGCGCCGGCCAGTATGCTGGGCCAGCACGTAGCGCCGAATGTGCCGGTGGGTAAAATTGGTTTCCGGGAAGGGATGTACATGGCCAGTACTGATGAGCTATACCTGACCGTCAGAGGCAAAGGCGGGCACGGTGCTATGCCCGATCAGTTGATCGATCCGGTCCTCATAGCATCGCACATCATTGTCTCCCTGCAACAGATCATCAGCCGGAACCGGAAGCCGGCCAATCCGTCGGTATTGTCGTTCGGGCGGTTTATTGCGGATGGCGTAACCAATGTGATTCCCAATGAGGTTACGATTCAGGGTACCTTCCGCTGCATGGACGAAGAATGGCGCGAAGACGGACTCCGCCGAATGAAGAAAATGGCTGAGGGTATTGCCGACGCGATGGGGGGAAGTTGCGAATTTGAGGTGGTGCGGGGCTATCCGTTCCTGAAGAACCACCCTGAACTAACCCGCCGGATGCGGGACGCTACCGTAGCCTATATGGGGGCCGATAACGTCATTGATCTGGACCTCTGGATGGCCGGTGAAGATTTTGCCTTCTATTCGCAGGTGGTCGACTCGTGCTTCTACCGGCTTGGTACCCGCAACGAAGCGCGGGGTATTATTTCCGGTGTGCATACGCCTACGTTTGACATTGACGAATCGGCGCTGGAGACAGGGGCCGGGCTGATGGCCTGGCTGGCGGTTAACGAGCTGATGTAAACCTGGCAACAAAAAAGCTCCCGATTTGTCGGGAGCTTTTTTGTTGTATGATATGGGCTATTAATAAAATTTAGCCCGGCGATCTTCAATTTTGGCGGCCTCTTTAATGGCTTCGTTGATATAGAAACCAGTGCGTGAGGCTACATTTTGCTGAATCTGGTTTTTGTATTGTGCGTAGTCGGCAATTGGCGGAGCCGGCGTTATCTGCTGAGGTTCTACAACCAATACGCCACTCTCACCGGCAAACGGCTTTGACCGCTTACCCGCTTTCAGGCCAAAGGCACGGCCTAACGCGGTTGGGTCAACACCCGCGCTGCGCAGGAACCCAGTCGCCAGGTTCACATTTTCGGCTGTTTCAACAATGGCACCAGCACCGTATTTCTGAGCGATGCTTTCCAAGCTACCATTGGCGTTACCTAGTTTAGCCATGATCTGCTCGGCTTTCAGCTGATTACGAACCTTGGCTGTCAGTTCGGCGCGGTAATCGTCGACTGTTATGTCGTCCTTGTTTGTTTTGCCAATCATAACAGCCACAACGTACTGATCACCTACTTCAAACGGCTCGGATACGTCGCCAACAGACGTTTTGTCGTCAAACGCCCAGCGAATTACCTGACGGGCGTCGGTCAGGGCGTTGATGTTGTTGGCCGTTTCCGGAATCCGCTCGGCAGTAGCGGCAATCAGGTTACGGTCTTCTTTCACCTTCTTGTCGAAGTCGTCGCGGGTGCTGGTTTCGGCGGCAAACTGGTCGGCCCTGCGAAGTGCTTCATCCCGGGTGATCTGACTTGGCGTAATGGTTTTACCGATAGCCGCTACGCGGTACAGGGTGTTTGTTTTAGGTTCCGTTACTTTCAGGATGTGGTAACCAAACTGGGTCTCTACAATCCGGGGAATAACGCCCGTACCGTCGAAGTTAAACACGGCATCTTCAAACGGCTTCACCATCTGGCCATTGTTCTTGAAGTATCCCAGGTCACCGCCGTTCTGCGCTGATCCGTCGGCACTATTAGCTGCGGCCAGGGCTTCAAAGCTGGCACCACCAACAATTTGCGTTAGCAGAGCTTCTGCCTGGCGCCGGGCCTGGGCTTTAGCCGAGTCGGTCTGGGCCGCCGGACGAATCAGAATGTGGCTGGCCCGAACGGTGTAGTTGGTATCGCGTTTGGTGCCGCCATACTTATAAATGAAATACGTATTGCCTTCTTTGTAAGGCCCGTAGATACCACCCGGCGAGAAGGTCGGGATGGCGTTGCGGAGTTGCTCGGGCATTTCGCCAGCAGTCATGTACAGGGGCAGGGGAACATCGCTGTTCAGGCGGGCAAACGATGAGTCGTTCGGTGCAGCGCCCAGGCCGCGGGCCAGCGACTTGATCTGGTTGTACAGGGTTACGCTATCTTCTTTAGAAGGATTCACCGCGAACGTAACATACTGAATGCTCCGGGTATCGGCACCGGGATACTCGTCTTTGTGCTTGTTCAGGTACTCCTGCAGTTGCGCGTCGGTGACCTTCACCGTTGTGTCATTGATGGTATAGTAAGGAACGAAGAGGAATTTTACGTCGGCCTTAGTGTTCTGAGCCTCGTATTCCTTTTTAGCTTCGGCCGTGGTGGTAAATACCGACAAGCGCATCAGGTTTACATATTTTTCCTGCAAACGACCCGATGCCAGGTTCTTTTCAAAGTTGGCCCAGGCCAATCTCTGCTGGGGAGGCAGATTGTTGAGCCCTTTCAGGTAGTTAACCACGAGGTTCTTGTCGAAAACGCCTGTCTGTGGATTGGTAAACGCCTGACGAACTTCCGGGCTGATGTTGGTACCCTGTACCATATCCACGAGTTCTTCGCTGGTTACCGTCAGGCCCAGCTTTTCAAACTCCTCCCGGTAGGCAATGTCAAAGATGAACTGATTCCAGGCCTGCTCTCTGATCTGAGCCATATCCTGCTCAGCCGGAGCCCGGCCGGTTTGCTGCTCGTACTGAGCCCGCAGCTCGTCTACTTTAAGGTTAAAGTCCTGATAGTCGATAGATTGTCCATCAATTTCACCTACTTTCTGGCTATTGCCGCCGAATAAAGTATTTTGGCCGCCCAGCAAATCTCCTCCTACGATGAACAGAATCAAACTTACCGCGATAACAGCTACCGCTACACCCGATCGCTCTCTGATTTTGTTAATTAACGACATGTCGGTTTTACACGAAATTTAGCCCGCAAAATAACAATTTTTCCTGCTGGATTACAAGCGGTAACCAGAAGCTAAGCATTATTTAATATACCTGAAGCGGGCTGTAGGGCTCATGAAAGCAAGCCGGGAGCTATTTTGAGTCTGGTGCCGAAACGGCTGACTGTTCAGTCAGAGTGGTCCCGGTAGGGAAGGTAGCGGCCTTTACCAGCTGGTCAATGGTTGTAAAAATGGATCCTTCGGCGCTCCGCACGCTGAAGCGGGCAAACAACTCTTCAGTATACCACCGGCGCTGGCGGGTAGCCTTGACAATCTCTTTGTGACCGCTCTGGCGGTAAGCAAACTGGTCGATAGCGGCTGCATTGCGCCAGACGCTGACGGTACACTGCTGTACCAGGGGTTTTTCGCCAACGCCAATGGAGAATAGCAGGTTCGGCTGCTCGCCTAATCGGCTGCGGGCCTGTGGTACGTGTCGCCAGAAGTCAAGTAAGGCACCGGTTCGGATGGTAGCGCGGGTCAGTACCGCCACCGGCAGATTGGGGGTAATTACCTGGGCTTGCTCAGGTGCAAATGGGTTTTCACCGCTCCATTGACCATGTGATTTGATTGGCTCCATCCAGAGCGTACCGGTTTGTGCGGCCTTTCGGCTATACTGCTGCCACCGGTCAGCCTGAAAGAACGACCGGGCTGCCTGTTCGTTGTCCCAAACGGCCAGAAAGACATAGGTGGAAAAATCGGGGATCAGACCAAAGCCGCGCCCACTGCCCATCATCTTCTGAAACCGAAGCCCTCCGGCACTAAACGGTTTCATCATCCATCGCCCAATATTGGCAAACGCATGATACTGCTGGCCCGAATGATACCGAAGAATGGTAAATGTAACTACAGAAGCTTTCATTATGGTTATTTACAAGAGTAACCAGGCTGATGGTACCTTAGTTTTAGCTGATTCCTGTTATTTCCTCGTACCTATGCTGCCGTTACCGAATAATACCTTAGTGTGGAAAACCCGCTACAAAAACGGCACGAAAAAGCCCCACCATCATATGATAGTGAGGCTCTCTGCAAAATGGCTGTTTAAAATTCCTTAGCGATTGGGGTTGCCATCACCATCTAATTTTTCACCGGCGCGGTCCAGGGCATTACCAATGCTTTGACCGGCCCGCTTAAAACCACGTTTCACGTCCTGCCAAGCATCTGCCGTTGCATTCTTGGCTTTATTCAGATCATCTCTCAGTTCACGACGCTCATCCTCCAAACCAGCGAGTTTCTCTTTGGACTCTGCTTTAGCCTCGCGGCCTTCGCGCTTTATCTTAGCTTGTAATTCGTCAATTTCACGATCCAGTTCACCCATCCGACGGTTGATACCGTTGACGGCTTCGTCACGCTCCCGGCGGAAATCAGCAGCTGTGTTCTCAGCGCCTTGTTCCATCCGGTCACCAGCCCGGTCAGCTTCGGTGCGGGCCTCATCTGTGGCATCTTTAGCATCAGCTTCGATCGCATCACCTGTTTGCTCCAGCGCATCATCTGTACGGGCATCATTCTTATTATTATCGCAGGCTTGCATAAACGTCAGCGTACCTGCCAGAATGGCTATACCCATGAACTGCTTGAAAACAACTTGTACCTTTTTCATAACGTAGTAGTAAAACAATTGGTTTGTACCAGCTACTGTTCAAATTCTGTGCCAATTACATATTCTTCCATTTGATGGCACAGCCAATGGCTTTGGTGGTCGTAACCGCAACCGGTCTGCCCGCGAGCAAATTGTTCACGGCTTCTTCCACATACCGGCGCTGCACACCGGAGGCATCCTGGGGGTTGTCGTCAATGGCCCCGATATACTCCACCGTGAAGCGGTCGCCCGAGCGCTTCAGCACATAAACGTGTGGGGTCCGGGACGCCCCAAAGGCTTTGGCAACTGACTGACTTTCGTCCAGCAGGTAGGGATACGAAAAGTTTTTCTCGCTGGCGCGGGTTTTCATCTGCTCATAAGAGTCCTCCTCATAAGCCGACGGATCATTGGGCATTATGGCAACAACGGGAAACCCCTGCGATGAGTACCTACGGTTCAACTCCTGAACCCGATCCTCGTAGGCTTTTGAAAACGGACAATGGTTGCTGGAGAAGACCACGATGAGGCCCTTCTGCCCCTGGTAATTAGCCGGACCGATCATCCGGCCATCCACGTTTTTCAGGCTAAAGCTGGCAATCGCTTCACCTACGGAATAGCCTTTTGGTGACTGAGCGCGGGTCTGATGGCTCGTTGACGCAATCAATACCGCCAGTATAGCAATCAAACCCACTATATATGTATTTCTCATGAGTTTGCGTTTGTTCTTGGTTAATAAATGTAAGAAAAAAGATGGAACATTAATCGAATTCTGACACTTCGTCATATAAAGCTTCGTACGTGAACTCCTGCTCAAAGAATTTTTTCTTCCGGGTTAGCGGATTAATCATCAGCGTAGCGGGAATAGCGCCCGTCCAGCTGTCGTCGATACGATCGATCCAACTGTTGTAATTCGTATCGTCCAGCAGCCATACCGGAACGGTTATCTCTTTGCGGAGCAGAAACGGCTGCACCCGGTTTACCAGATCTTTAGCGAAATCCATACTCACCAGCAGCACCTTCACGTTTTGCAGTTGAACGTCTTGCGACAACTGCTCAAAATGCTGCAGCTCCGATACGCAGGGTTTACACCAGGTAGCCCAGAAATTGATGACATAGGTGGTATCGGTGGGACGGTTCAGTAATTGCTGCAAAGTGTCAAACTTGACTACCTGTACAGATTGGGCAGTGGTGGGGGTGGTTAGCCCGAAACCGAGCAATACAATGGCTACAGCCAGCTTCATAAGATTTTAACGGTCAGGGAGATCATATCTTGTTGAAACACAATCAGCCGAAACCCACGCAGGAGTTTCGGCTGATCCGGTAATTTTCCCCTGTTGTCAGTTAGACAACGCTAAACCCCTAAGGTTTAGGTGGCTTCAGGAGATATTTATGAGAGGAAGGTGGTTGGAAACAGTGCGGCCTTACGCAGCCTGTTCCAGAACCGCATAGTCGGTTTCGACGGTAATTTCCAGGTTGGTTAGTGTCTGGTTCAAAAAGGCTGTTACGCCGTTGGTCAGGCCGAAGCCGTTTTCGTCGACCAGAAGCAGGTCATACGGGTACAAAGCCAGGAATGATTTGATCAGCACCTCGGCACCGCCCAGAATTGACCGCGCATCAATAGTAGCCTTGCCGGCAATACCCGCGGCCTGCACCCATTGGCTGAGTCGCTGATCGGCCAGTTGTTTAGCTTCTTTAAACGAAGCTTTGGCTAGCGGAGCGTCCGGCATAATGTCATAAGGCTGGACAATCGTAACGTTTACAGGCTCCCCAATCTGACGCGACAACCACTCTTTCAGCGCACGGGCCGACTCTATAGAACAATCTGTTGGATATAATACCGTCTTCATATTCGCTTTCAATGATGGTGTGAAATTAGCGGGTCTGCTGCGACTGCCGCATGAGCGCCGTCAGGACGGAGGCTGATTCTGCTCATGAGGTACGTCTGGCAAGGCCTGATGCTGTAAAATTGAGCAGGAAAGAGCTGTTTTCCGAGCGGAATTTAATCTATTGAGCAAAACTTCCGGTTGAACTGCCAAATCAGCGCGATGAAGTGTAAAGGTTACCTCTGCCTGAATCATATCAGGACCTATTGACAAATAAAGCTTACTGATCAATAATTAGACTGGAAGTTATCAGTACAGTTTAACCTCTATTCTTACCGGCTAATCCTTTAAATAATACGTTTTGGTAAACAACGCTTGCTTTATAAACACTGTTTAGTAAGTTTGTGCTGTTGATCAACATTGCTATGGGAATTACAGAACGGAAAGAGCGGGAGAGAGCCGAAATGCGTAAAATGATTTTAGAGGCTGCGCGGCACCTGTTTCTGGCAAACGGGTACGAGAAGGTCAGTATACGCAACATTGCCGATGCTATTGAATACAGTCCGGCCACCATATACCTATATTATAAAGACAAGAACGATTTACTATATGCGCTGCATCAAGAGGCTTTTGGAAAACTGATAGAGAAGTTTAAACCCGTATTCACCGTTGATGACCCGTTTGAGCGGCTGGTCAGGATGGGGCAACAGTACATCCATTATGCATTTGAAAATCCGGAGATGTTCGACCTGATGTTTATCATGACCGCGCCATTGGAGACACTGGAATGTCGTGAAGATGTCTGGGACGAGGGCAGGATCGCATTCAATATGTTGGTGCAGGTAGTCCAGCAGTGTATTGATGCCGGGGTATTTAAGCACCAGGATGCAGAGCGGGCTTCTCTGATGATCTGGAGCATGGTACATGGATTGTCGGCGCTGTTTCTGCGCAAGCGTATGATGATCTTTAGCGAAGAACGGCGCGGAAAACTGATGCAGGAGGCTTTTGAGCTTTTTTCAGATACCATTCGAAAAGGTCTTTAAAAAATTTTGCTATCCACTAAACACTGTTCACTAAATTAACTTTGGTTATGAGTTTGAAAACAAATACCCTGCTATGGTTAATTACGGCGGTGCCTATTTTGAGCATCGCCCAACCGTCTCCAATCCTGAACACGTACATTCAGGAAGGACTGCAAAGCAATCTGGCGCTGAAGCAGGAATCCCTCGAACTGAGTCGGGTAACAGAGTCGCTGAATCAGGCGAAGGCGCTGTTTTATCCTAAAGTGGCATTTAACCCCACCTATTCGCTGGCGGCCGGTGGACGTCGGCTCCAGTTTCCGGTGGGCGATATGCTGAATCCTGTATATGCAACGCTGAATCAGATTACCGGGGCGGAGCGGTTCCCGACCAATATCCCGAACGTCAACGAACTGCTGGCCCCGAACAACTTCCACGACACAAAGCTGAGTGTACAGTACGCCGTCTTTAACACCGACATTCACTACAATTACCTGATTCAGAAAGACCTGATTTCCGGACAGGAAGCGCGAAAGCGGGTAGTTGAGAACGAACTCCGCTATACCATTGCATCGGCGTACTACCAATACCTGCAAACGCTGGACGCGATTCGGATTTACGAAAATTCGCGCAACGTGCTGCGGGAACTGACCCGGTTAAATGAGAAGCTGGTTACCAATAATGTCGCGACCAAAGATGTAGTGACCGCTGCCCGCTACGAAGTCAGTAAGCTCGACCAGCAGATGGCCGTGGCTGAAAAGAACCGTGAATCGGCCAAAGCTTATTTCAATTTCCTGCTCAACCGCGAACTAACCGCCGATATTCTCGTGGACACTACCCTGAGCCGTACCGCAGCGCTGGCCGACGGTTTTCCGGTGGCCGACCTGCAGCAAACGGCGGTACGGAACCGGCAGGAACTGGTTCAACTGAGCAGTTCGCTGCGGGCCGCTCAGAATGCGGTTAAGCTGAATACGGCTAGTGCCCGGATTCCCAATATATACATCGGTGGTAATACCGGCTTTCAGGGTTTTGGCTACACGTTTCGCAATCAGGCCTATGTGGTAGGGCAAATAGGCCTGCAGTGGGACTTGTTCCGGGGTTACGAAAAGCGTTCGAAAATCCAGCAGGCAAAGATTCAGACCGATCTGCTGCAAACCAAAATCTCCGAAGTCCAGAAGCAGATTCAGCTACAGGTGGTGCAGGCTTACTATGATCTGGATGCTGCTAAAGAGAGCCTGAGCGCTACCCAGAGCAGTGTTGTGAATGCCGAGCAGACCTTCCGGCTGATCGACAGCAAATACCGCAACGGCCAGGCCCTGCTAGTGGAGTACCTGAAAGCGCAGAACGACCGGCTGACCAGTCAACTCCAGCAATCGCTTTCGCGCTACGATGTGCTGGTGAAGAAGGCGGCACTGGACCGGGTAACGGCTATTCAATAATGAAAAATAGATAACGAAAACTGTACGATCATGAAAATTATACCCCTATTCACATCATTGTTGCTTGCCACAGCGCTATGGGCGTGTGGGACCAAGGCTGAGGAATCTGCCAACACGACAACCACTGCTATTCAATCGGAAGATGCGGGCCCCGTGGACGCGGCCGTGCCGGTGAAGCTGGCTCCTGTTTCGTCGGTAGTGCGGTCGGAGCCGGTTATAGTATCCGGCCTGGTCTCCTCTTCTGAGGAAGCGCGTTTGTCTTTCAAGATTGGCGGAATTATTAATAAAATATACGTCAGTGAAGGACAATTTGTGCGGAAGGGGCAGGTGCTGGCAACACTCGACCTAACGGAAATTAACGCGCAGGTAGGGCAGGCGCAGTTTGCTACCGAAAAGGCGGATCGCGACCTGGCCCGGGTAAAAGCTCTTTACGCCGATACAGCTGCTACCCTGGAGCAGTTGCAAAACGCCACTACTGGCAACAATGTAGCGAAGCAGAACCTGACCATTGCGCAGTTTAACCGCAGCTACGCGCAGATACACTCCACCGTCGACGGCACTGTTACCCGTAAGCTGATGAACGAAGGCGAACTGGCGTCAGCCGGCTCCCCGGTATTCATGATCTCGTCAAACCGGAAATCCGACTGGGTTGTTCGCGTGGGCGTATCCGACAAAGACTGGGCCCGGCTGAAGCCCGGTGACCGGGCCAGTGTCAACCTTGACGCCTACCCCGATCAAACGTTTAGTGGTATCGTCAGTAAATTGGCTCAGGCTGCTGATCCGATGAACAAGCTCTATGAGATAGAAGTCCGCATTAATCCGGGGGCCGCCCGGTTTGCGCCCGGCCTGTTCGCCAAAGTAAAGCTGCAACCCGCCCAAAGCCGCTCCTACACGGTAGTGCCTATTGAAGCTATTGTGGAGGGTAACGGCAAAGACGCCTTCGTGTACGTACTGGCCGATGACAAAAAGCACGTTCGCAAATTACCCATACAGATTGGCTTCATCGACGGGGCTACCGTCCTCGTCACCGGTGGTATAGATGGTAAGACGTCGGTTGTTACGGCCGGCTCCGCGTACCTCACCGAAAACTCAACTGTCGTTCTACACTAACCGGTACCTGTCATGAACTTATCCGAATTTTCCGTCAAGAACTGGCAGTTTATGCTGGTGATGTTCGTTGCGGTGGTAGCGCTGGGCGTGAATTCGCTGCTGAACATGCCCCGTGGCGAAGACCCTGAATTCACCGCGCCGTCGTTCGCCGTTGTCATCGTTTATCCGGGTACCGACGCTATGGATATGGAAGAGCTCGTAGTAGACCCGGCCGAGAAGAAGTTCAACGAACTGGACAACATCAAGCACGTCATCTCGAATGTAGACGACGGCCTGGCGGTGCTCCGCATTGAATACGATTATGACCAGGATCCGGACGAGAAATACCAGGAAATTGTGCGCGAAGTGAACGCGCTCCGAGCCGAACTGCCCCAGGATATTTTCGATATCAAGATCCAGAAATTCAGCCCGACCGATGTCAACATTGTGCAGGTAGCTTTGGTCTCTGAAGTGGCCTCGAACAAAGAGCTAGGCGATTATGCCGACGGCTTGAAGAAGCGGCTGGAGAAGATTACAAGCCTGAAAAACGCCCGGGACTGGGGCTACCCGGCTAGTGTTGTTCGAATTTCGCTGAATCTGGAGAAGATGGCGCACGAAGGAATCCCCGCCAATCGGGTGCTTGTGGCCTTACAGGCCGAAAACCTGAATATTCCGGGCGGTAGTATTCAGGCAGGTAACCGGAAATTCAACGTTAAAACCAGCGGTGATTACCAGTCACTGGACGAGATCCGGAATACCATCGTGTACACCAATGGCCAGAAGATTATTTACCTGCGCGACATTGCCGATGTGGATTACAATTACGAAGAAGAGACCTACATTACCCGGCTGAATGGGCACCGGGCCGTATTGGTGACGGCCGGGCAGAAGATGGGTGAGAATATTGACAAGGTAGGCCAGCAGCTTAATCCGGTGATTGAGGAGTTCAGCAAGACGCTGCCGCCCCACATTAAGCTGGTGAAAAATTTTGATCAGGCTGCCAGCGTGAGCAAGCGATTGGATCGATTTGCCAAAGACTTCGGTATTGCCATTCTGCTGGTATCGCTAACGCTGCTGCCGCTGGGTTTCCGGGCCGCGCTGGTGGTGATGATTTCTATACCGTTGTCGCTGGCGATAGGTCTGGGCCTGCTTGATGCGCTAGGTTTTAGCATCAATCAGTTGAGTATTGTGGGTCTGATTGTCGCACTGGGTATTCTGGTCGATGACTCGATTGTAGTGGTTGAGAATATTGAACGCTATCTGCGCGAGGGGTATTCGAAGCGCGAGGCCGCCATCCGGGCCACTAAGCAGATTACCCTGGCGGTAATTGGTTGTACGGTTACGCTGGTGCTGGCGTTTTTGCCCTTGATGTTCCTACCGGAAGCGTCCGGCGATTTCATCCGCTCCCTGCCGACGGCCGTGGTAACAACTATTCTGGCTTCGCTGCTGGTGTCGCTGACCATCGTACCGTTCCTATCGAGCCGTCTGCTGAAAGAATCACATAACCCGGAGGGGAATATTTTCCTGCGCGCTATGAAAAAGGTTATCAGCGGTTCCTACACCCGCCTGCTGCACTGGGCGCTGCGGCACCCGGCCCTTACGCTGGTTGTCGCCTTGGGTATCTTCGCCGGTGCCCTGTCGCTGATTCCGAAAGTGGGCTTCGCTCTGTTCCCGGCCTCGGAGAAACCGCAGTTCCTGATCAATATTGAAACCCCCGACGGGACCAGTTTGCAGGAGACCAACCGGGTAGCGCGGTACGTGGAGAGCGTATTGGGCCGCGAGCCAGAGATCCGGTATTTTACGACCAATGTGGGTAAGGGTAACCCTCGGATTTACTACAACGTGATCCAGCGCAGCGAATCGACCAACTTCTCTCAATTCTTTGTGCAGTTGGAAGATATGCCGCCAGCGCATAAGCGGGAGTTGATCGACAAGTTTCGCGACAAGTTCAAATCGTATCCGAACGCCAAAATCGAAGTAAAAGATTTTGAGCAGGGGCCCGACCAGGAAGCACCGGTTGCCATTCGGATATTTGGTGAGAACCTGGATACCTTACGGACGATGGCTGCTCGTGTGGAGACGGTATTAAAAAGTACGCCCGGTCTGATCTACGTTAATAACCCGCTGGCCAACCGCAAAACAGATCTGCGCATTAAAATCAATAAAGAAAAAGCCGGGCTGCTCGGTATGTCCGTGGCCGACATCAACCGGACCATTCGCCTGGCCATTGCGGGGTTGAATGTTGGTACGTTTAAGGATCAGAACGGCGATGATTACGCCATCAACGTGACCATACCCAAAGGCAAAGTTGCCGAACAGCAGGTTTTGAACAGCCTGTACATTAACACGCTTACCGGCGGAGCCGTGCCGCTCCGCCAGATTGCCGACTTGCAGTTTGAAACCAGTACTAACCAGATCCGGCATTACGACAAAGATCGCTATGTAACGGTAACCGGCTTTGTCAGGAGCGGGTATCTGGTCGACAACGTCTACAACGACGTACTGAAGAAACTGAGCGTGATGAAGTTTCCGCAGGGCTTCTCGTACAAGGCAGCCGGTGAACTGGAGAGTCGGGAGAAGTCGTTCGGCGGGCTGGGTACCATCATTTTGATCACGGCCTTCGGTTTTCTGGCGGTGCTGGTTCTGGAGTTTGGTACGTTCAAGAGCTCGCTGATTGTCCTGTCGGTGATTCCCTTGGGTATTATCGGGGCTATTGCCGCGCTGTTGCTGTCGGGCAATCCATTCTCGTTCGTCGCCATCATCGGCCTGATCGCCCTGATCGGTATAGAGGTGAAGAACTCGATTCTGCTGGTCGATTTCACCAACCAGCTCCGGGCCGAAGGGGTACCGCTGCTGGAAGCCATTCAGGAAGCCGGTGAGATTCGTTTTGTGCCCATTGTGCTGACCTCGCTGACGGCTATTGGGGGACTGATTCCGCTGGCAGTAGAAGGTAACCCGCTGTATTCTCCGCTCGCGCTGGTGCTCATTGGCGGTTTGATTAGCTCAACGCTGCTGTCGCGCATTGTGACACCGGTGTTGTATAAGCTGCTGCCGCCGAAGGTTGAGTTGAAGCCGGTAGCGGCTGGGGAAGAAGAGTTGGCGTTGGTGTAACGAAAAAATTATCAAAAGCCTCCTTCTTCTGGGCTCAAGTATGCTTTGAGAGGGAGGCTTTTGATAATAAAATTAAAAAATCTCGAGCAATCCGTACTCATTTGAATCATTAAGGCGATCGATCTCGGCAAGGTGCTTCATCAGAACTTCAGCGATAGCTCGTGTTGATTGGTTGCCCATACGTAGCAGCACAACCTTGGGTGGAAAGCTGTACTGAGCCGCAAAATGATAAAAATCTTCGTCGTTAGTAATAATCAGGTAATGGTTTGCGCGTGCCCAATCCCAAATCTGTTTGTCTTCTATGGGAATTGGTAATCCGGTGCGGGAGACGTGCAGGCAATCGGGAAACATTCCGCTCAACTTTTTCACTAAACGGTATGAGAGATTTGCGTCCAGCAAGATTCGCATCAGGCAGAAATAAGCTTGGTTCGTCGCTCTGTATCTGCGGCAAAAGCCAGGGCGGCCCGTATGGCTTCAACAGAAAGCTCAGGAAAGTCTTCAATGATTTCTTCGTAGGTCATTCCTGAAGCCAGCCAGTTGAGGATGTCCTGAACCGCAATACGCGTATTTTTGATACAAGGTTTACCAAAACGAATATTCGGATTTAACGTGATATATTCCTGATAGCCCGGCATATGGCTTTGCACTGAAATGTTTACTTACAACAAAAATACACTAATTCTGTTATTGTTGCCTTAGCTGTGAAGATGGCGGTTTAAATCAAGTAAGCCTCACTGTACCAGAAGCTTCTGCGAGAGTTGCGCATCTTCACCAATGACCTGAAGGGTATATACACCAGCAGGCAGAGAAAATAGTGGAGTGAGTTGAATCGTACCGTCGCCTTGAGGCAGTATCTGAAACGGAATGTCATTGCCGATTGGCGACAAAAGGCGGTACCTGGCTTCGGAAATGTGGCGTACCATAAATCGAACGACATTACCTTGAATCGGGTTGCCGAGAATGTCCAGCGAAGGGCTGCTGTAATCCATGGTTACCGAAACGGCTTTGGACTGTTCGGTTTTCTGGTCGACGTCAACTTGTTTTAGTCGATAATAGCTAATGCCGGCCAGCGGTCGCTGGTCAACAAACAAATAGGTGTTGCGCTGGTCTGTGTTGCCCTTCGCCTTTACTTCTCCGATTGGCACAAAGCTGCTGAGATTTTCATGACTACGTTCCACCACAAAGTGAGACGCATCTTTTTCCCAGGCCGTTGTCCACGAAAGGTTTACCTGTTCGCCCTGCTGTTTAGCCTGGAAGGTGAGCAGCTTAACGGGCAGTACGCCGGCAATATCCCGAATGAGGAAGTTGTCAAACCGTACTGTACCAACGCCATTGTCAAACACAATTCTGAAATCAGTTAGACGCTGAGAGGAAGTAATGATAGCTTGGTTATCAAACACTTTCGTATTACCCACCCAGAGGTCGTACGTGTTAATCGGTTGTTGCTCCAATTGGTCCAGAGGAGTGCGGTAATAGAGTGAACTACTGTTTTTATTTACGATAAACGTGATCCGATGTATACCAGAAAAAACGAGCGGGCTGACAGTTCCGCCACCGGAAGGATAGGGATTCATGGAAAAGTTACCCGGGGTTGTTGGTGAGAAGTTTATACCAAAACGGGCGTAGGTTTCACCATTCGTAGGATTTTGAACACCGTTGCTAAAGTCTGAACCTACGTAAAACTTGATAGCGTTGCCAGAACCTATACTTGGATTATGGGATACCAGATGGAAGTCGAATTGAACATACAGGGATGTTGGTTCAGGTGTAAAATCAAAAATTCTGGTAGCATATCCCCGGGCCGTGTTGTCGATAGGACGGTTAATTTCCAATGTGCCTTCATTAATACCAACAGTTAGGCTGCTTGATGTAGAACCGCCTATTGAGGTGAATTGGCCAATAGTTGGTGTTGCACTGGTATAACTGGCAGTGTTACTACTGGAAGAAAAATCCTGTTGAAAATAAGTGTTCTGCCCGTAAATGAGGTTGGTTAAACAGTAAAGATATGCAAGGAGGTAGAGCCGTATTGCCATATGATCAGCTTGTTTGCAGCCGTAAGTGATTGATAATCTTTTACCGTTGCAATTTCAAATGATAATATGTGCCTATCGTTAAAGGCTAGTTATAAAGCTTTTAAAACCTAATTAAATTTGAAACTTCCTTCATTTGAGCTGATTGTCACCTGCTTACCAATAAAAGTCTCCACACGGCCTATAATCCGGCCTTCAACCCCAAACTGACCGGCAATATCAATCACCCGCTGGGCCTGTTCTTCGGAAAGGTAGATTTCCAGCCGGTGCCCCATGTTAAAGACCTTGTACATTTCGGACCAACTGGTACCGCTCTCCTCCTGAATGAGCCGGAACAGGGGCGGAATCGGGAACAGATTGTCTTTGATGACGTGCAGGTTGTCAATAAAGTGCAGCACTTTGGTCTGGGCCCCACCGCTGCAATGAACCATGCCGTGGATGTGCGGACGCAGCTCTGCTAGCAGCGCTTTGGCAATAGGCGCGTAAGTACGGGTAGGGGAGAGAATGAGCTTACCGACATCCACAGATGTTCCCTCCGCCAACTCCGTCAGCTGTTTAGAGCCGCTGTAAATCAGGCTGCGGTCAACGGCGGGGTCGAAGCTTTCGGGATATTTTCCGGCAAGGTAGTGGGCCAGCACGTCGTGGCGTGCAGAAGTGAGACCATTACTGCCCATCCCCCCATTGTAACTCGTCTCATAGGTAGCCTGACCGAACGAAGCTAACCCGACAATTACGTCTCCGGCCTGAATACGGTCATTGCTGATGACATCGGCACGACGCATCCGGGCAATCACCGTACTATCCACAATTACAGTCCGGACCAGATCACCCACATCGGCAGTTTCGCCCCCGGTGCTGTAAATGTCAATGCCGTGCTGACGCAGCATGTCCAGCACCTCTTCCGTGCCGTTGATGATTTCGGCAATGACCTCGCCCGGTATCAGATTCTTGTTACGGCCAATGGTAGACGACAGCAGCATGGGACCGGTAGCGCCCACACAAATCAGATCATCGGTATTCATCACTACCGCATCCTGTGCAATGCCGCGCCAGACCGATAAGTCGCCTGTTTCGCGCCAGTAGAGATAGGCCAGCGAAGACTTAGTGCCAGCCCCGTCGGCGTGCATAATGGTACAGTACTCCGGATCACTGGCGAGAACATCGGGTACAATTTTGCAGAATGCTTTCGGAAAAAGGCCTTTATCAAGATTGGCAATTGCGTTGTGAACGTCTTCCTTAGAGGCAGAAACGCCCCGTTGGGCGTAGCGGTCAGTTGCTTGATTCATCAGTGGCAGTAGGCGGTTTGCAGTGGGCAAAGGTACAGCTTTTCGGGTTTCTGATGGTAGCAGTAGCGACTCCTGCGATACGGATCAGTGCTTCAAGGTATTATCCAGATCATCTTCGTTGTACCAGAGGCCAACCTCCTGCCGGACTGCATCCAGTAGTTCGATGAGGTTGAGGCTGTCGTCGAGGGTCCAGAGCGGACTTTCGGTGTGGCCTTCGCGCAGGCATTGCATCACGTGGTGTGCTTCATAATCGTACCCCCAGGTGGAGCGTTCGAAGGAAAATACCTGTTTGTCGCCCTCGTGCGGCTCCAGCGTTACAGCCTGACTCTCGTGCCAGCGGCCGTGGATGTAGATGTTGCCGGTCTCACCATAGATAAAGGCATGGGTGCGGGTTATGGTTACGAAGCTGCTGTTGAGCACTGCCATCTGGTTGCCGGCGTAGGTCAGCACCATGCCGCATTGCTCATCTACGCCCGTTGGGCTCATAGTAACAGAGGCCTTGATGGTTTGTGGTTTACCCAGGATCAGGTACGACAAAAAAAGCGGATAAATACCGATGTCGAGCAGGGAGCCCCCGCCGAGATCTTTGTTGAATCCCCGCTTATCGGGCAGAAAGGGTGCCTGGAAGCCGAAGTCGGCACGGACACCCAGCACCTTACCGATGGCACCGGCTTCGATCAACTCCAGGGCTTTCTGAACGCTGGGAATAAACCGGCTCCAGAGGGCTTCCATCAGGAATACGTTGTTAATCCGTGCCGTCTGTACCATTTCCTGTACCTGCCGGGCATTCATAGCGAAAGGTTTTTCGCAGAGTACGGGTAAGCCACTATTCAGGCAGAGAAGCGTATGAGCGTGATGGCCGACGTGGGGTGTTGCAATGTACACAACATCCAGCCCCTCGCAGGTGAGCAGGTCTTCATAGCGACCGAAATGATGCGGTACGTTGTACTGCGTGGCAAAATCGGCTGCCCGTTCGGCCGAGGCCGAGGCTACGGCGTACAGTTCGGCGTCTGGTAAGGTGAGCAGGTCGGTGGCAAATTTATGGGCGATACGGCCCAGGCCCAGAATACCCCAGCGGGTCATAAGCGAAAAGTGGTTTAGATAAGGAAAGGCTCAAATCTAGGAAGGAATAGGTGAGTTTGCCGTATTTTGCCATTTTAATGTTAGCCTTAGTGCGTAATCTGACCGCTATTTCCACCATCATACCTCATGCGATTTCAGCTTCTTTTCTTCATAGTCAGCTTCTTCTTCTCACAAAGTGCCTATGCTCAGGTAACCGAACAAACCGATCCGTTACGTCCCTCGCAGCCGGATACAACTAAAGCCGCCCGGGATACAACCGTAACCGCAGCCGACACCGCCAAGCAGGTAAAGCCGGAGGACACGCCAATATTCCGGTACAGGCTTACCGCCGACGGTACGGCTACCAGCGGCAACGTCAACCGAATTCTACTGCAAGTAGCGTCTGCCGTTGATTACGAACTAAGCCGCCAGTTTAAGCTTTCAACCACTCCGTCGTTTGTGTACGGGCGACAGAATGCCGTGCTGAATGAGCGGGAGTTCTTTGCTGATTTCCGGACTACGTTCCGGCACGAAGAGCGACTTTATTACCTGGCCTTCGGGTCTGCGGAGCGCAGTAACCTGCGCAAAATCCTGTTGCGATACACCATTGCCGGTGGCCTTGGGTACAAGCTCATCAACCGCAAGCGGGCCTACCTGTCGCTAACCAATGTGATCCTGTGGGAAAATACCGACTTTCAGGAACGAAGTGATGTGGATGTATGGCGCAACTCCGCCCGCTTGTTCGGGCAGTACACGTTTGGACAAGACCGATGGACGCTATCCCATACCATCTTCTACCAGCCGGCCCTGGGGCAGCCAAACCTGCGCTGGAACGGCAGTGTTACCTTACAGGTGAAAGTCACCAACGCCCTGAGCCTGCGAAGCACACTGTTTAATACCTACGAAAGCGTGGTGGCACCCGGCCGGCAGCGGAACGACCTGCGGTGGACGGCGGGTGTCGCGTACGAGAAGAAATAAGTTATTGTTTATCTGGGAAGGGAATAATGAGCTTCTCCCCCCGCTGGGCAAAATTCCGGTCTTTCTTGTTGGCTTTCATCAACTGATTGACCGTTACGCCGTACTTCTGGGCTACTACCCGGAGCACATCACCGGGGCCGACGGTATGAACCGCTTTCACCTTTACATTCAGCTTCGTGATGCCTGCCTTAACGTCGCTTTCCGAGACGCCCGGATTCATTGCCTTCAGCGTGTTGACTGACATACTGTAGCGGGTAGCCACACCGAACAGCGTTTCGCCGGCCGCCACCGTATGGGAGTAGGAGGTACCGCCGGCTTTTACCGTTACGGGTTTTACTACCGCTGGTTTCTCTTCTTCTTTAGGCTTTTCCCCCACCGGCTTCGCGGCCTCAGTGCTTGCCGTGGGGGCTGGTTTTACCTCCTTTTTTTCGTCCGTTGGAGTTACCGCTTCTGCGGGGGGAGTCTCCTGCGACAGATCAACCGGTGCGGGGTCAGCGGAGGCCGATGAGACTTCTTCCGGGGCCAGCAGCTCCGGTTCAGTCTGCATCGCTATCGGCTGCTGGCCGGTGGTATCAATCTGCACATTTGTCAGGGCTTCTGAGCCGCCGGTGTCATCCCGTATGTATTCGTACCCAATATACAACAAGGCCAGTATCATCAGCACCAGCACGGCGAGGGTGATTGCCGGCAGGTTCGATGTTCCGGTGGGGCGGCTGTTGCCTCTTGACTGTTCGGTATGCATAGGAAAGATGTTAACAGTATGCTGATTGATTGTAAAACGTTGAGAGTTGATTACTAAGTAAAAACTAACAAAATATTACGCAAAAAATTAGATTGCGGACGACTGATGCAGTTCCCGGCTCATTTCGTCCACCTTTACTTTAAGCGCTTCTTTGTAGCTGGTCAGTTTTCCCCCCACTATCGGATCGAATGCTCCGATGATCTGCGCGGCCAGGATACCAGCATTGCGGGCACCGTTGAGGGCTACCGTGGCCACGGGTACCCCGGAAGGCATTTGCAAAATCGAAAGAACAGAATCCCAGCCGTCGATGGAGTTAGAGGATTTGACGGGTACGCCGATTACCGGCAGCGTCGTCAGTGAGGCTACCATCCCTGGCAGGTGGGCGGCACCGCCGGCTCCGGCCACGATCACTTTCAGCCCCCGGTCGCGGGCGGTTTTGGCGTACTCCACCATTTTTTCGGGAGTCCGGTGGGCCGATACGATGTCCATCTCGTAGGCTACGCCCAGTTCAGTCAGCATGTCGGCGGCCTCCTGCATGACCTTGCGGTCGGAGAGGCTACCCATAATAATACCTACCATTCGCAGAAACAAAATCCTTGTTTTGCGAAATAACGGAGTTTCAGGCAGAGTTAAGCAGGAAACCGGTTAAATTTTATTGCTGTTGATTTTCCTGGCCGGGTCTATAGAAGGTTTAAAACTTACCACAACATAACGGCCGTCTGTCCGCTTTGAGCGTAGTAGAGCCGTATGCGCAGCACATATTTGCGACCTTTGAACAGCTTTATTTTAATGTAAGCATTGTAATCTTCACCGCTGTCGTCGTCGCCGGTTACGTAGGAGAGTTCACCGCCGATTTCCTCAAACAGGACCATAACCGTATCGGATTCGCCGAACGTTCGCATCTCATACCGGCGGGTGGCTGTGGGCTGAATCACAAAATTACGCTGTTCCTGAGGAGCCAGGTTTAACTCCACAGACTGGAAGGGTTTCAGTTCTGTGTAATCTGCCGGCGTCAGCACCGGGTAGAAGGTTTTCATCCAGACCGTATCCCGCTCCGATAACCCCCCGGCCGGCGTAAGACCATTGCGGTATTGGGCCGGTTCCTGAATCAGGCCGGGGCCAAACGGGTAATGCATAACCGAATCAGGATCCCAGTTAGAACCCTGGACCGTATCGGGACTGATTTTTCGGATGATGTTGTGAAAGGTTGTTTGCCTCGACCAGTTATTAGGGGGCTGAGCCAGCGCCGTATAGACCGCTTCTTCATTCCATACAATACCGGCGTAGGGGTTCTGGTGCTCGTGCGGAAAGCCGAGCGTGTGCCCGATCTCATGGATTGCCGTGTCGATCTCGGAAGGCCGGCGGGTCAAATCCCAGCCAAAGTTCATGGTTCGTTCATTAACGCCCTGGTCCAGAATATCTCGGCCGATATACGACCAGGCTCCGTCACCCCGCATAAATCCAATGCGGATTTCTGCCTCTTCGCGGGTAGCTACCTCGGTGAACTCCAGACCGGTGCCAACGTCTTTCCAAAGCTGGAACGCCCGGCGAACGACGTTTTTTTCGGCTTCGGTGGTGGTCCAGGTGCGCCAGGAGGTTGTTCCATTGGCCAGCCTGACAGTGGTGCCGTCTGTGGGTTTATCAAAAAAATAATAATGCAAAACGGTGCCATTTACCCACTTTTTCTCGGTAGCAACAATAAGTTCGGCGCGGTCCGGAATCACATCTGGTCCAAATACCCGTTCAGGGATTTCAGGCAGACTACAATAGCTGAACGATTGGTCCTCTAATTCCTGGGAGGAAGAGGATGCTTCCTCCGGGGAGGTAGCTTTTTTGCGCTTGGCCATGGTTGGGCATAGTGTTAAAGGTGAAGCAGCTAATGGATATATTGAAAGTTACTGAATAAACGAGAACGTAATCAAATCAAATTATTAATCGGCATGCGTAGTAATCCCGCTGGATTCATGACTTTAAAGGAATGAATAAATTGATTGGGCGTTACTTTTGTGCATGCATATGACCAACACACAACCTTTCCACGCCGTTAATCCGGCCACCGGCGAATCGTTGCCGGGCGACTTCTACGAAGCAACTGAAGATCAGGTAAATGAAGCCTGTGAACGAGCCGCAGAGGCCTTCCAGGTATATCGTAAACAATCCGGCCCCGAAAAGGCTTTTTTTCTGGAGCGCATCGCTACGGAGATCGAAGCCTTAGGCGATGAATTGCTGCAACGGGCCAACGCCGAAACTGGACTCCCGCTGGCCCGGCTGACCGGTGAGCGGGGCCGCACAACCGGGCAACTCCGGCTGTTTGCCGAATACCTCCGCGAGGGCTCCTGGGTAAACGCCCGCATTGACACCGCGCTGCCCGACCGGCAGCCGCAGCCCCGTCCGGACTTGCGGCAGATGCTGCGACCGCTGGGTCCCGTTGGTATCTTCGGGGCCAGTAACTTTCCGCTGGCATTTTCGGTAGCGGGGGGCGACACGGCTTCGGCGCTGGCGGCTGGGTGTACGGTTGTCGTTAAAGCGCATCCGGCGCATCCCGGCACATCCGATCTGGTCGGGCAGGCCATCCGGCGGGCGGTCGAAGCCTGCGGTCTGCCCGAAGGCGTTTTCTCTATAGTGCAAGGAAGAGGTACCGCCGTAGGTATGGCCATTGTGCAGCATCCCGACATCAAAGCCATTGGGTTTACCGGCTCCTTCCGGGGCGGTAAGGCCATCTACGATGCTGCTGCGCGACGCGAAGAGCCGATTCCGGTGTACGCCGAAATGGGTAGTACCAATCCGGTGTTCTTCCTGCCGGGGGCGCTGAAGAACAGCACTAAACTAGCCCAAGCGTATGTAGGATCAATAACGCTGGGCGTTGGTCAGTTCTGTACCAATCCCGGTGTCGCCATCATGGCTCCCTCTGACGACGCAGCTACGTTTACACAGGCTGCCCGTCAGGCGATCGGTGAGGTAGCGCCGGCTCCCATGCTGACCCAGGCCATTCACCAGACGTACGTCAAGGGTATTACCCAGTTGGCTGGTCTGCCCGGGGTAGAGGTTATCGGGCAACAGGGTGGGGAAACGTACGCCCACGGAACGGCCGCGCTGCTCACCGCCAAAGCTAGTACGCTCCTGCAATACCCCGAACTGGCCGAAGAAGTATTTGGCCCCGGCAGTGTGCTGGTTGAAGCCGACAGCCGCGAACAACTTTTGTCTATTGCCCGCAGCCTGAATGGGCACCTGACGGCTACAGTTCACGGCACCGACGAGGAACTGGTGGAGTACGCTGATTTGATCAACATACTGGAGCAGAAAGTAGGCCGGCTGCTCATCAATGGTTTTCCGACCGGTGTAGAAGTAAGCCATGCCATGCAACATGGTGGCCCTTATCCGGCTACAACCGATGGGCGTTCCACTTCGGTGGGGACCAATGCCATTCTGCGTTTTGCCCGGCCGGTTTGCTACCAGGGCTTTCCGCAGGCGTTGCTGCCCGACGAGCTGAAAGATAACAACCCGCAGAATATCTGGCGGCTGGTAAATGGTGAATGGACCAAATAATTCCCTTATGCTAAAACAAATGCTTTGGCTGGTCTGGCTCGGTGGTAGCCTGAGCCTGACCGGCTGCTCGACCACCACCGTCTACATCGTTCGCCATGCCGAGCGGGCCAACGACTCCGATACGACCAGCCTGTCAGCTGCCGGCCACCAACGCGCTCAAACGCTGGCCAACCGGTTGGCCAGCAGTGGTATTGATAGCATTTTTACCACGCCTTACCTTCGGACTCGCCAGACGGCCGCTCCACTGGCCCAGCGGCTCAGCATTGAGCCGGCAACATACCCTACTCAACCAACCCAGACGGTAGTAGACCGGCTTAAACGCATCCGATCAAAGGAGGTGCTGGTGGTCGGGCACAGCAATACCGTGCTGGAAATTGTTCGGGGCCTGGGGGCCCAGCCGGTCAAGACCAAAATCGAGCATAACGAATTCAGTAATCTGTTTGTCGTGACCCTTCACCGGCGACCGTTCGCTAACTCGGTTGACGTTTCAGAACTGACTTACGGCGGTTCAGTACCCCGATAGTTTGATTCGCCGGGAGGCCGGTATAGCTTCGTTGCATAAACGTAACCCGTCTATGCAACGAAGCTTTTTTACTTTACTGACTCTACTGCTGCTGGGCATCGGCCAGACCTTTGCTCAGGGACCGAAGACTGTATATTCTTCGCTAAAAGGAAAATTAAGTAATACGCCCCTACTCTACAAAGGGCGGCAGATTGTGGTGGGCTCCGGTGGTGGATTTACCGGCGAGTCAGTTTCCTATTACTTGCTCGACAACGGTACGCTCTTCGCTAAGCGCAGCACCGACTCTACTTTTCACGTTGTGAGCAAGCAGACGATTGCCAATACGCAACGGACCTTCCGGCTGCTGGAGAACGGCTGCAAAATTAAATCTGCCAAATTCGACCATCCGGGTAACCGCTACTACTTCGTCTCCTGGAAAAAAGGAAAACAGGAGCATGCGGTGAAATGGGGCGACCCCAAACATACCGTCCCAGCCAGCTACAATCAGTTTTATAAGTCTTTTATGGCCATGATTCCGGCTTCGGCGCGGCTGTAACAAGCCACGCCAGCACTACCTACAGGCTTTTGCCAAACCATACACCACACGCCACACCATGAAAAAAGTTTACCTCTTCGCCCTAACTTTGCTGGCTGTGCCGGCATTAGCCCAAACGCCCGACGGCTTCGCCCGGAAGCAAAAAACAGCACGCCCAACGCCCAGTCTGGCTCAACGGCTGGGTGCCGAAGAATCTCCTATACCTGTTCGCCGTGCGGGCCGTACGTCGCTGGCCGCTACGGGTACGTCCCGCATTTCGGTAGAGCCACTCCGCCTGCGCGTGGTTCGGGATACCGCTACGGGTCTGCCTGTCTACATCGAAAACCGTCAGCCTAAGGTAGCCCCGACAAATCCGCGTGGCCGGCAAAGTGCGGCCGCTGCCGCCTATCAGTTTCTAAGCCAGGTAAGCAGTCTTCTGAAACTGGACCATCCCGAAGATAATTTCCAGGTGACGCATACCGAAACCGACCAGGTAGGGCAGACCCACATCCGCATGAAGCAGACCTACGCGGGCGTGCCGGTCTACGGCGGTGAGATCATGCTCCACTTGACCAACGGTGCCGTAACGCTCCTCAACGGCCGCTATCATGCCGTACAGCGTATAGCCACCCGCCCCCGGCTGAAGGTAAGCGAAGCGGCCGAGTATGCCTTTCGTGATGTGCGAAAGCAGTCGGTAGTGCGGTCGTTTGGCGATAATATCCTGCAAATGAAACCATCGGAAGGTGAACTGTTTGTGTACCCGGTTAGCGACACCAAAACGACGCTGGCCTGGCAGGTAACTGTCCGGCCGAATCTGTTGGAGCGCTGGGAGTACATAATTGACGCACAGACGGGTGAGGTGCTGGATAAGTATAACCATACCTGTGGGGTCGAAGGAACCGTAAAGGCATCCGGTCGTGACCTCAACGGGGTGATGCAGTCATTCAGCACGTACCAGCAGGGTGGATCCTATTACCTGATTGACGCAACGCAGACCATGTTTAACAACAAAACATCGGTTATGCCGAATGAGCCTGTCGGGGCTATCTGGACCATCGATGCCGGTAATACCTACGGTGATAATGTAAAAATCCGGCAGGTGATGTCGACCAATAATACCACCTGGAATGCTACCGCCGTATCCGCACACGCTAACGCTGGATTGGCCTATGAGTATTACCTCAGGGCGTTTAACCGGAATTCGCTGAACGGCAAGGGCGGCAACGTTATCTCGGTGATCAATATGGCCGATGACGATGGAAAAGGAATGGATAACGCCTTCTGGAACGGTAAGTTCATGGCCTACGGGAACGGCCGCGTGGGATTTAAGCCACTGGCCGGCAGCCTTGACGTAGCCGGACACGAAATGACCCATGGCGTGGTAGAGAACACCGCTAATCTGGAATATAAGGGCCAGTCTGGTGCCATTAACGAATCAATGGCGGATGTTTTCGGGGTGTTGATCGACCGTGACGACTGGACCCTCGGCGAGGAGGTTGTGAAGACGAGCGTATTTCCGTCCGGTGCACTCCGCAGCCTGTCCAATCCAAACCAGGGGGGTAAAGGAACACGCGGCTACCAGCCCAAAACCATGTCGGAGTACGTCAGCACCACCGAGGATAACGGGGGTGTGCATACCAACAGCGGCATTCCCAACTATGCTTTTTACCTGTTTGCGTCTAAGGTAGGCAAAGACAAAGCCGAAAAAGTGTACTATCGGGCCTTAAGCACATACCTGACCCGTACCTCCAAATTTATTGATCTCCGGCTGGCGGTGATTCGGGCCGCCGGCGATCTGTACGGAACCAGCAGCGCCGAAGTCAACGCGGCTAAAAGTGCTTTTGATACGGTAGGAATTCTGGAAAGCTCCGGAACCCCTACCGAAAAAACGCCGGATGTGCCCGTTGCTCAGGGGCAGGATCTGTTGCTACTTTACGGCTCACAGGATAACAAGCTTTATTCCACCATCATCACCACCGGCACACCAAAGTTCGATCTGAAAACGGCATCAGGGTTACTGCACCGCCCGAGCGTAAGCGATGACGGGAAGTATGCCTACTATGTTACTCCTGACAAAAAAATCCGGGCGGTGAACCTGACAGGTAGTCCGGCTGAAACCACTATCTCCGATGAAACGATCTGGGATAACGTTGCCATCTCCAAAGACGGTACCAAACTGGGAGCGCTGACGGCCGAGAAAGACGGCTCTATCTGGGTATACAGTTACGCCAAAAAGAAGTGGAAGAAGTTTCAGCTTTACAATCCTACCTATACCGATGGGGTGGCTACCGGCGATGTGCAGTACGCCGATTCGTTTGAGTGGGATTTTTCGGGTGAGTACATCGTGTATGATGCCTATAACGAACTGGTCAATGCCGATGGGGAGGCTATTGGTTACTGGGATGTAGGCTTCATCCATGTCTGGGACGGCAGCAGGGATGATTTTGCCGAGGGAGAAATTGACAAGCTGTTTACCAACCTGGAAGAGGGCGAGAGTGTCGGTAACCCGTCTTTCTCGAAAAACTCACCCGATATTATCGCCTTTGACTATTATAATGCCAGCGAAGACAGCTATTACCTGCTGGCCGCCGACCTGAACAAAGGTAACGTAACAGTTGTATACGAAAATAATACCCTGGGCTTCCCGAGCTACTCCCGGCAGGACAATAGATTGGTATTTAGTACCGAAGACGGCAATGGCCGGGAAGATGTAGCCGCAATCAATCTGGCAGCGGATAAAATCAAACCCTCCGGCAATGCCACAACCCTTTATACCAATGCCAAATGGCCGGTCTGGTATACGCAGGGAACGCGCAGTCTGCCGACCAAAGAAAAGCAGACCATCACCTTCAGTAGCATTTCCGAAAAACCATCGGGAGCGGAGTTTACGCTAAGTGCGTCGGCTTCGTCGGGGCTGCCGGTTAGCTTTGCCGTGGTCTCCGGACCGGCTACCATTACCGGCAACAAGGTGAAAGTTACCGGGCAGGGCAGCGTTACCATCCGGGCGTATCAGGAGGGCAATACGAAGTACTATTCTGCTACGCCCATCGACCGCACGTTTGCCATTCTGACCGTAACGGGCACAGAACCAGTCTGGAGTGATGATGTAAAGGTATATCCAATACCGGCTACTACCGTAGTGAACGTGGAGGTACCTACCGGCGAAACCATTACCGAACTTACGCTGGTCAACCTAACGGGTGGAACAATCCAGCAGCAACGTCCCGGTAGCGGGAAGGCTTCGGTTGATGTCAGCGCTCTGCCTAAAGGAGTTTATATACTGAATATGCAGACACCGAAAGGTATGGTAAGCAGACGCGTCATGAAGTAGGGGCCAGCAGATGGCTTACCTCTACTTTTTCGTGGTAATTACTACAACGCCATCGCGTGCTTTTTCACCATAAACAGCCTTTGCGCTTTCACCTCTGAATATCTCCATTTTCTCGATCCGGTTTGGATTGAGAGTCTTCAGATCGAAGCCCTGAGTCATCTCTTTGCCGTCGACAATAACAAGGGATGGTGGCGTAGAGAGCTGTCCGGATGGTCTGTCGTGACCCAGGCTAAAAGCTATAGGCAGGTTGTACTTTACGTTTACCGGACGACCCCTCTGGGTACCAGGCTCCCATTTTGGCATGTTGCTAACTACCCGCACCGCTTCTTCGTCGGTACCATAGCCCAGCCCTTTTAGAACTGTCACGTCGCTGATACTACCATCCATGTTGACTACAAAACTGACAAAGACCTTGCCTTCAACACCATTCTGACGTGCTTCAGCGGGGTAGCGTATAGTTTGGCTTAAATACGGTACCAAATTCTGCATTCCTCCGGGAAACCTGGGCGTTTTTTCAACCACAGTAAATATCTCCCTTTCCTGTGCCAGGGTTTGTGAAGCAGTAAACAGCAACGCTACCACCTGGAGCATAAAGGTAATCCAGCGTAGGGCATGGTAATTTGGCATATACGTATTTGACATGGTTACGAGAGGTTGTTACCAACGCAACGCAGCCGCGTAAACGCGGCTGCGTATTCTCTTCTAAATTAGCAAAATAGCCTTTACTATTACTTCTTCGTGGTAATAATAATTACCCCATCCTGCCCCTTCTCGCCATATATAGCTTTAGCTTTATCGCCTTTCAGGACATCAATTGACTTAATGGTATTGGGGTCAAGCTTATCTTTTATGTCAGTTCCTTTGGGCAATTCTTTGCCATCAAGGATATACAGTGGCGGAACCGGAGGTGGTGGGGGAGCCAGCGGGGCTTCGGCCGGTGGGGGCGGGGGAGGTACGAGTTTTTCGCCGTTTGGACCGTCGCCGAGTTGAAACGAGATCGGCAGATTATAGCGCACATTAACCGCTTTGCCGTCCTGCCTGCCCGGTTGCCAACGAGGCATGTCATACACAACCCGCATAGCTTCGGCGTCAAGCTCTTTACTTACGCCCTTCAGCACGTTAACATCGTGAGTACTACCATCAGCCGCAATAACGAAGGAGACAAATACCTTCCCCTGGGTTCCGGCCTGAACGGCTGTTTCAGGGTAGCGAATGTTCTTTCCCAGGTACGCGCCTAATTCCGCCATTCCACCCGGGAATTGGGGCTGGTCCTCAACAACGGTAAAAACTTCACCTTTTAGCCCTATCCTGGACAGCGCTGACAGGCCCCCTGCTGTGGCCTTATCGTCTGACTTTCTTTCAACCAGCTTGGCCACATCGGCTTCTTTCTGCGTACACATGACCAGGAGCGCGGCTGCTGGTATGACCAGGGCATAGCGGATCAGCGCCCATCGGCTGGTGGTGCGGGATTTGAGCATAACAATACGTTGTTTAAGTTGCGATGAATTGAAAAAGCTGTTGGTAAGTCCGACAGGGTGTACCCCAAAGGCGTAGTCCACTAGGAACATTGCATACTGGTCTTTGTCTGCCGCCTGCTGATCCGCCAGATACTCATGTACCTGCTGAATGGCCTGCTTATAGAGCGTTACGACCGGATTGATCCAGAAAAAAGCCTGAACAATTTCGATCAGCAGCACGTCGGCACTGTGGCGCTGGCGGATGTGAACCAGTTCGTGCCGGCGAATCAGTTCCGAATGGGTATCAGCCGGGTTCAGCACCAGGTACCGGAAAAAAGAGAAGGTTGGGGCCTGAGCGACCTCGGGTGTCACCAGCGTGTAGTCTTCCTGCGGCTGCTGCGCCGAGCGCCTGATCAGGCGCAACAGCCTGATGACCTGAACACCCAGCCGGATTAGCAGCCCCATTGCTACTAGCCCATACAGAGCGAAAAGAATAGTCTGCCAGTCTGGTCCTGCCGCTTGTACCCGTTGGGTGACCGTAATGGACGGTAGCGAAACGGCAGTCACCGGCACACGGAGTGCTTCTACCGTCTGCGCCGGTACGGTTATCCACGGCAGCACCAGCGAAAGACCGATAGAGGCCAGCAGATACCAGCGGTTCAACTGGAAGAAGGTATGCCGGCGTAGTCCCAGCCAGTAGCAGGCATAAAACAGGAGCAGAAACAGATTGGCCCGGAGGAAATAGTCGATGATGGTCATGGCTTCTGAGGGTCGTGACCCTTCCGGTTAAGGAGATTGATAATCTCGTCGGTTTCGGTCAGACTCAGCTTGCGGTCCTTTACAAAGAAAGACACCAGTTTCTGGAGCGAATTGTCGAAATAGTTCGTCATCAGCTGGTCCATCTCGAAGCGCTTGTACTGTTCCTCCGTGATTAGGGGGTAGTATTCGTGCGTCTTTCCATACGCCGTATACCCGACCAGGCCCTTTTTCTCCAGAATCCGGATAATGGTCGAAACAGTGTTGTAGGCTGGTTTCGGTTCCGGCAGTTCGGCTAGCACATCTTTGACAAAGGCCTTTTCCAGTTGCCAGAGCACCCGCATGATTTCTTCTTCTGCTTTGGTTAATTCCCGTAGTTGCATAGGTAATAAGAGTGATCAGGTAAAGCTGAAATAAAGGTACTACTAATCGTTTAGTTTTACAACTAATGATTTAGGTATTTTGTTGAAATTTTTTTCTCACCTGGTCAGCAGGGGGCCAGCCAGCGTTTTATCGCATATATTTCAACTGCGTACCGTACAGAATGGTGAAGATGATGCTGAAGAAAACACCGGTCGAGGAAGCAAACCCTACCAGGCCGCCGATCAGGAGAATCGGTAACAGAAAGCCGGCAATAACCCCGCCCAGGTAGGCGTAATACCCAACCCGGCGCAGGTTAAACATCAGAATGGCTCCGAGCAGCGTCAGCAGGTTATAAACCAGCTTGGAAATTGCCGACTTCCGGAGGTTCTCAGGGCTCAGGCTACCCTGAACTGTGCCCATAATGCGTTCGACAAACTCAGCTCCCTCCCGGCCCTGCATCCGATCTGCGGCTTCGTCGAGTGCTTCCTGCGCGATGCTGGATGCCGTATCGGCGGTGGCATAGGTAACAATGCTGTCGTATATACCCCAGGCGCAACTGAGGAAGGTAAGCACGCAGAGGATGGTCAGAAACTGCGGACGAGCCGGGGCCGATTCGTAGATGGGCGGGGTAGGCGTTGGTTCCATGGGTGTTTGTTTTTGCCTGTAATCTAAGGGGTTCCATTGGCCAAAGCAACAAAGTATCCAACAGCGGTTCAGGATCGCCGTTGGGTCGTAAATGGATTGGCCGCCAATTTCTTGAAAACCTTACTTTTCCTCGATAGTTTTACCGGTTTACAAACTAAAACCACAGACAATGACTTTACAGGAACTGACTGAGCAGATCCGGTCCCGCGTAGGCAATGCCGACAACCTGAATGCTACCGCTAAACTGGCTACCGACCAGGGCGTCATCTATATCGACGGTAACCAGTCGCCGGCGGTCGTCACCAACGAAGATAAAGATGCCGACTGCCTGATCCAAGTTAGCATCGGTGACCTCATCAAAATGGGCTCCGGCGACCTCAACCCTATGATGGCTTTCATGTCCGGCAAACTCAAAGTAAAAGGCGACATGGGTGTGGCAATGAAGATGGCGCAGGTGATGTCGTGATATAAAGAGTGAAAGAGTGAATGAGGGAAAGAGTGGAATAAGAGCAGGAACATGTAAATTAGCATACATATCGCTCTTTCATTCTTTCGCTCATTCACTCTTTTACTCCTAAACTCTAATGAACCCGACCCCCAAAACCTCCCGTCGAAGCTTTATTCAGGCCAGCGCCCTGGCAGCTGCCGGTTCGTTCTTTATTGTGCCCCGGCATGTGCTGGGCAAAGGGTATATTGCCCCCAGTGATAAGCTCAATATGGCGGCTGTGGGCTGCGGGGGCAAAGCGGATGTCAACATCCGGCAGGCGTACAACGGGGGGACCGATAATATGGTGGCCCTCTGCGACGTCGATGATCGGCAGTCGAAGAAGTACCGCGAGCAGTTTTCGAATGCTCCTTATTTTAAAGACTATCGCCAGATGTTTGACCAGGCAGGTAAGACGTTCGATGCGGTCATTATCAGCACCCCCGACCATATGCACGCACCCATTGCCATGGCCGCTATGCAGCTGGGCAAGCACGTGTACGTGGAGAAACCGCTGACGCACGACATCTACGAAGCCCGGATGCTGACCGAAGCCGCCCGCAAGTACCGCGTGGTGACGCAGATGGGCAATCAGGGCAGCAGCGGTGACGCCACCCGCCAGATTGAAACCTGGATTCAGAAAGGGTTAATTGGCAAAGTGCATACCGTCAACTGCTGGACCGACCGTCCGGTATGGCCGCAGGGTGTTCGCTCGCCTAAAGACCGGGGCGAGTCGCAGCCGATACCACCGGAGGTAGACTGGAAACTGTGGCTGGGCACTGCTCCCTACCGCGACTACCACGAAGCCTACATGCCGTTCCGCTGGCGCGGGTACTGGGATTTCGGTACCGGGGCGCTGGGTGATATGGGCTGCCATTTTATGGACGTACCTTTCCGGGCGCTAAAATTGAAATATCCGACCTCCGTCGAGAGCAGTGTCGGTTCGGTGTACGCCGACTTTTTCAAGCAGGCTTTCTTTGACGATGTGTGTCCGCCCTCCTCGGCCATTCACCTGACGTTTCCCTCCGACGACCGGAAGATCAAAGAAATCAAGTTTTCGTGGTATGATGGTGGTATCCGACCCCAACTACCCGATGGTGTTGATTACAACCAGGTATTCACCGACCAGAACGGCGGAGTCATGTTCATTGGCACCAAGGGCTTGGTCGTGGGTGAGTTGTTCGGCAATAACCCCCGCTTGCTGCCTGCCGATAAGTTTGCCGGTAAAACCCTGCCTGCGCCCGAGAAGCCGCTGGTCGAGGGCAAAACCGATGGACACCAGCAGCAGTGGGTCAAAGCCTGCAAAGAGGGCTATGGCGCCTACACCAGTTCACCCTTCGATCAGGCCGGGCCGCTCACCGAAACCGTATTGATGGGTAACCTGGCTACCCGCAGCTATATGTACCGTGAGTCAAAAGCGGGTGGCGGCTTTACGTTCCCCGGTCGGAAAAAACTCTTGTGGGATGGCGAGAATATGCGCATTACTAACTTCGACTACGCCAATCAGTTTGTTAAACGCCAGTACAATGGCGGCTATCAGTTGTAAACTAGAAAAGAGCATACTACCGCAAACACCTATTGCCCTGTAACCTTCGTTTGACTTTGGCGGATTCGGGTGAGTAAGCCGGTGAGTTCGGCCACTTTTTCGGGGTGTTGCTGGTACAGATTGGTCGTTTCGGCGATGTCGGTAGCGAGGTTATAGAGTTGCCCGATTGGTCCGCCTGCCTCTGGTTTACCGGTTGCCGGCTGTGTAAAGCCACCTGAGCCCAGGCCCTGAATCAGTTTCCAGTCACCTTTACGGATGGCGTAATAGCCGGCGGAAGAGCTATGAACAACCGCCGGCTGATCGGCCACGTGGCTGGCCTTTCCCAACAATACGGGCAGAAGACTGTAGCTGTCTTCGGTGGTAAACCGATCGTCTTTGTTACCCAGCATCTCCTGGCAGGTGGCCATCAGATTGGTCAGTGTAGTGATAGCCGCGCTGACGGTACCCGCCTTTACCCGGCCTGGCCAACGGACGATAAACGGAATGCGGTGTCCGGCCTCGTATGCGTCGCCTTTCATGCCCCTGAAAGGGCCGGCCGCCCGGTGGTTGAATTGGTTGACCAGGTTTTTTGGCCAGTACGGACCGTTGTCACTCGCAAAGATGACGATGGTATTATTGGCCAGCCCCGATTGTTCTAGTGTTTGTAGTACTTCCCCAATGGCCGCATCAACCTGCTGGACAAAATCACCGTATTCACCGGCTCTGGATTTACCGGTGTATGCGTTGGTCGGCATCCAGGGGGTGTGCGGAGCCGCCAGGGGAAGGTACAGGAAGAAAGGCTTACGGCGGCTTTGTTTTTTCAGAAAAGCCTGCGCTTTGGCCACAAACGTGGGCAGTACGCCATGAAAATCGAAGGACGGTGCCATTTTGCCTTCCCGCCAGAACGGACCTGAATAATCCGCTGCCGGCTTTTGGCCTTTTGTATAGGCCATTGGCAGTTCAACCAGCTTATGATTTTCGAGGTAACAGTAGGGCGGCATATCGAGCGAGGCCGGCAGGATGTACGAATACGTAAACCCAATGCTATTTGGTCCCTGGGTAGGATTACGGGAAAAATCGATATGATCAGGGTTCAATTCTGATTGAATGCCGTAGCCGTCCGTCGTTACGAGCGATTCGTGTTCTTTTTGCAGAGTCCAGTCTAATCCTAAATGCCATTTGCCGATAACAGCTGTGTTATAGCCGCTACTGGCTAATAAAGACGCTATGCTCGGGCGATCCGCTTCAATCAGGGTCCGGCTATATCCCCGCAACACCCCAACGGGCAACCGGCTGCGCCAGGGATACCGGCCGGTCAGCAAGCCGTAGCGGGTAGGGGTACAGACAGACGACGGTGAATGAGCATCCGTAAAGCGCATGCCCTGCGACGCCAGCTTATCAATATTAGGGGTAGTAATGCCTCCTGCCGGGTTATAAACGGACACATCACCATAACCCAGATCATCAGCCAGAATATAGATGATATTTGGCGGGGTCGGGTTTTGACCGACAGTGTTGACAGGCTTCTCTGCCCATGTCATGCAGAGGCAGCCAAAGCCTACTAAACAGAGAATTAGGTTTCGCATAAGGTTAATGGTGCCCACTCGTCGATCATCTTTTTACTTTTAATTCTCTACTGCCGGGTATCCCGTCTTAGTGCCTTTACTCCATCCAAACCGTTTTGATATTCACAAATTCCTTAATACCCGCTTCGGAGAGTTCGCGGCCGAAGCCGGAGACTTTAATGCCGCCGAAGGGTACACGCGGATCGGAGCGCATGAGGGAGTTGACAAATACCGAACCGGCCTGAATCTGCCGGGCCAGCCGGTCGGCTTTCTCGGGGTCCTGCGTCCAGAGAGCCGAGCCTAAGCCGTAGTTGGACTGGTTGGCGAGCTTAATAGCGTCGGGTTCGTCTCTGGCTTCGATGATGACCGCCAGCGGGCCGAAGGTCTCTTCGTCAAAAGCCGTCATGCCGGGTTTTACCTTGTCGAGTAGCATGGGTTGAACGTTGCAGTTATCTCGCTCACCGCCATGTAATAGCCTGGCACCTTGCCGGACAGATTCGGCGCACTGGCGCTCGATTTCGTCGGCGAGGTCTGGGCGGGCCACAGGTCCCATGGTGGTGTTTTCCTGCATAGGATCCCCCTGGCGGATGTCGCGGATGTGCTGCAGTACGCGGTCGGTAAACTCTTTTTTGACGGATTTTTCTACGATAAAGCGCTTGGCGGCAATGCAACTTTGACCAGCATTCTGCATACGGGAGCGGGTAGCCGTTTCGGCAGCTTTGGCCAGATCGGCATCGGCCAGCACCACCAGCGCATCGCTGCCGCCCAGTTCCAGCACCGACTTTTTGATCTGGCTACCGGCGGTAGCCGCCACGGAGGCTCCGGCTTTTTCGCTGCCGGTGAGGGTAACGGCCTTGACACGCTTGTCCTTCAGAATACCCTCTACGTTTTTCGACTCCACCAGCAGCGACTGAAACACACCCTCCGGAAAACCGCAGTTCGTAAAGAGTTCTTCAATGGCCAGGGCGCAGCCGCTGACGTTGGCCGCGTGTTTCAGCAGACCGACGTTCCCGGCAATCAGCCCCGGAATGGCAAACCGGAATACCTGCCAGAACGGGAAATTCCAGGGCATAATGGCCAGCACCGGTCCCAGCGGCTGGTAGGCAATAAAGCTCCTGCGGGCTTCGGTCTTAATCGACTGGTCGGCCAGAAACGTCTCTGCATTATCAATATAGTAGTTGCATCCTGTTGCGCATTTCTCCACCTCCGACATGGCTTCTTTCAGGGTTTTGCCCATCTCGGCCGTCATCAGTTCGCCGTAGCGCTGCTTGTTATCGGTGAGGTGGGCGGCTACTTTCCGGAAGTACTCAATACGCTCCCGAACCGATAGCGCTGACCAGTCGGCAAAGGCTTTATCGGCCTGTTTCAGCTTGCGCTCAACGGCATTGGGGCTGTCGGTGCGGTAGGTTTTGATCGGCTTCTGCGTGTACGGATTAATGGAGTGGAGTGGCATGGCGGTATCTTATGAGCAGGTTTCTTTGTCCAGTTCATCGACCAGCAGGCTTAGCGTACCGAGCATCTGATCGATCTGGCGGGGACCGGCAATGGCGTCGAACTTCTCCTGCAGGTTCTGCATACAACTCACCACCGCCCGGAAGAGTTCGTGGCCCCGTTCGTTGATGAGGATGCGGCTGGAGCGGGAGTCCTTTTCGTTTCGGACCAGGTAGATATAGCCGTCGTCCTCCAGCAGCCGCACGATCTTACTCATGGCCTGCTTGGTGACGCCCGCCCGCCGGGCGAGTTCGTTGTTGGTCGTGCCGTTCTCGTCGATGTTGGCCAGAAAAACAAGGTAGCTGGTTTTAAAATCGCAGAAGCCCAGCATGTGCAGTTCGGCTTCGAGGTAACTATCCATATACCGCTTCAGTCGCCAGGTCAGCCGGCCAATGGCCAGTTCGCGGGCTGAGCAGAAATGAGTTATATCAATGAT
Organism: Nibrella saemangeumensis; assembly: GCF_039541915.1. Classification (NCBI taxonomy): domain Bacteria; kingdom Pseudomonadati; phylum Bacteroidota; class Cytophagia; order Cytophagales; family Spirosomataceae; genus Nibrella; species Nibrella saemangeumensis. The sequence continues at coordinate 72,501 of NZ_BAABHD010000030.1, read as the reverse complement.
TTTATTGTCGGTTTCCGGGGTCATATCCCGAAAAGTACCAATTTTAGCGTAGATAAAGAAAATTTTGCTCCTGACAGGCCCTGTTTTGACCATTTAATCAAAAGAGCCTTAACGAATGTTAAAAATTTCGTTTATGATGATGATACCATACAACAAATTTGGTATATTGCTGTTAGTTTAGTAAGTGTGCCTGTTTCGCAGGCTTCCCCACTCGAATACCAATTCCCTGAGTTCAACCCATAAAGTTCAGTACATGATGAAAGAGAAAGTAGTCTCTATCTTAAAAGGCTTTGGTGTTGACGAAGCGGCCATTCACCACAGCAATGTTCATTTGACCCGCGACCTTGGGCTTGACAGCCTTGATACCGTTGATCTGATTGTGCAGTTGGAGCGGACATTCGGCATCCGTATTCCCGACGAAGATTATAAGAAATTAAGAACTCTGGAAGGTGTGTACACCTACCTCCGCGAAGAGCAGCATATCGACGTCGCCATGGCGGCATAACAGAAGAGCCGGCTGCAAGCCGGCTCTTCTGTTATGCTTCGATACACACCAGGGCATTCCCCCTCAGTACCGGCACCACATCAAATAGATCATGCTGCAGACAATAGGTGATGTCCTTATGGATACCCAGTCGCTGCAATCGCCGGATGTGCGACGAATTAGCCAAGAAGTGCGGTAAATTATTCTTCCCCTGGTTGTACATTCGCCACGCCATGATGGCGCTATCCTCCATCATTGAATACTCTTCTTTCAGCCGCTCAATCAACGCTCCGGCAAACAGGGTATCTTCCAGGTTCGGCCGGCCTTTCCAGCCCGCACACAGCACCAGCACATCGTACGACTGCGACCGCAGATACCGGGCAATGGCTTCTAGATTCAGAAACGACCCCACCATTACCTTCACTGCGTTACGCGAACGGGTAATGGCCAGCGTACCGTTGGTAGTGGTCATAGCAATTTTGGCTCCACGTAGCCGCTCGTCCATGTAGCTGAACGGCGAGTTGTTCAGCTCGAAACCTTCGACCATTTTAGCGTTGCGCTCGGCGGCTCCGTAATACCCGCGCTCCTGCCATTGCCGGCATTCTTCGATGGTAGCGACGGGAACAATGCAATCGACACCGTGGGCGAAGGCCGTAACCATACACGAGGTTGCTCGGAATACATCCGCTACGACGACAATCGAATTTTCAAGGGTATCCTTATGCAGGTGGAGTAAGTCTGGCGTTAAGCAGACATCAATATTTTTCATTTTTTAACAAACGGCAGTTTTACGATTTGGCCTTTGAGCAGCCGGTCGCGGACTTTGATGGTAATTTCAGTTCCGGGCTTGCTGTATTCGGTGGGAACGTACCCCATGCCGATGCCTTTGCTGAGGGTGGGCGACTGCGTGCCGGAGGTCACTTCACCAATGGTCTCACCTTCGGCGTTGCAGATTTCGTAGTGGCTGCGGGGAATACCGCGATCCAGGAGTTCAAAGGCTACCAGCTTGCGCTTCACGCCCTGCTCTTTCTGCTGTTTGAAGGTATCGGCACTGATGAAGTCCTTGGTAAACTTAGTGACCCAGCCTAAACCAGCTTCTATGGGTGAGGTTGTGTCGGTGATGTCGTTGCCGTAGAGGCAGTAGCCCATTTCGAGCCGGAGGGTATCGCGGGCACCAAGACCGATAGGTTTGATGCCATAGGGCGCACCGGCTTCCATGATAGCGTTCCAGACTCCTTCGGCCTGCTCATTGGCGACGTATATTTCAAAGCCCCCCGCGCCGGTATAACCGGTTGCCGAGACAATGGCGTTGGCGGCTCCGGCGAAGTTTGTTTTCTCGAAGGTATAGTACGACATGGAGTCCAGCTTGGCGTTGGTCAGGGGTTGCAGCGCCTGGGCGGCCAATGGTCCCTGAACGGCAAACAGACACATACCGTCGGAGATGTTGATCAGTTCTACATCGTCGTTCTCCCGCTTGTGCTGGTTGATCCAGTTCCAGTCTTTTTCGATGTTCGAGGCATTGACCACCAGCATAAACTCCACCGGGCTGATCTGATAAATCAGCAGGTCATCCACAACACCACCCTGCTCGTTAGGCAGGTAGCTATACTGCACTTTACCGTCGAAGAGGAGGGCTGCGTCATTAGCTGACACACGCTGGATGAGGCTACAGGCATCAGTACCTTTGACGATGAACTCGCCCATGTGCGACACATCGAAAATGCCGACAGCGTTGCGGACGGTCTGGTGTTCGTCGATATCGGAGGTATAGCGAACCGGCATCTCATAGCCGGCAAACGGCATGATCTTCGCACCCAGTTGCTGATGAATGTGATGAAGCGGGAGTCTTTTCAGCGACATGAAATCATAGTTTCGGCAAAAATAAGCAAAATGCCTGTTTTTCTCATGCCTGAATCGGGTGACTCAGCGCCAGCCGCTCTACACCGGCGGCTACCAGTTGGTCCATGTCGCTGACGGAGGCTCCATCGGCGACTATCTTTACGCCGACGGATGAGGGGGCTAACCGGCGGAACTGCAGCGCCTGGTCTAGGGAAAAATCGGCGGGGATGGCGCCGGTGGCGTTTTTGAGGAAATCGGCACCGGTATCGGCCGCCAGCTTAATCATCGTCGCCAACTGGTCAGTATCCAACAACGCCGATTCTAGCACGACGGTAAAAAAGGCTTCCTGCGCGTGGATGAGCGCAACCAGTTTGGCAAACTCAATTTTCAGCCAGACGGAAGCCGGAGAGAACAGAGCAGACGTATTTAGCACTACTTCAATGTCACGGGCCCCGTCTTGCAGCGCCCATTCAATTTCGGTCTGCTTGGCTTCTGTGCGCTGGTAGCCGTAGGGGTAGCCGATTACGGTAGCCAGCGCGGCCGGGTGGTCGGCACCCATCTCACGACGGAACTTCTTAACCCAGAAAGGAGACACCGTCAGGCCGGCTAGTCCGAGTTGCGTTACTTCGTCGAAAGCGTCGTATTGCTCATTGAGGGTTACGCCGGGGTGCAGTACCGTGCGTTCGATGTACGAGAATAAGTGGTTCAAGGAGACAGCTGTATACGGTTCTGTTTTACCAGAAAACCGTTGGGCAGCGTATAAGTTGAAAAACTAATCCACTTTCTTTTCCAGAATCCAGAACGGTGCCGTGACGAACCACAGCAGCATGCCAGCCAGCATCAGCAGCTTGTGGTCGGCCAGGGACAGGACACCATAGAATACCAGAAAAGCCGGTACTACCGTCAGCGCCAGACCAATATAGGAGAGCGGTTTCAGGATCGTTTTCATGCGATAACTTCGGGGGTTGGGGCTTTCTGGAACATTTTACTTAATCCCACGTACAGGATGGCACCGATGATCCAGCCGGGGGCAGCCATAAAGAAAAAGAAGTCGGCGTTGGTCATCAGGTACAATACGTAGCTGATCAGCACGGCGATCAGCCAGGCACCGGCGGCTACCCAGTTGAACGAAATGCCGGTCTGCTCGGCATAGTTGGTCATCAGCCCGAACCGGCGCAGTACGTAGACATCCATAATAATGATGGCTCCGACCGGGGCGGCTACCAGGGCGTAAAACGCCAGCATCTGGTCGAGTTTGGAGGCTACACCGGGGAAGCACGCCATAATGGTCGCCATGATACCGACCCAGAAGGTGATTTTCCAGCGCTTCAGGTGGGGCGCAATACCCTTCATGGCCAGGCCCGCCCGGTACAGCGTCGGGTTGGCGGTAGTCCAGCCGGCAATCACCACGCAGGCGGCACCGGCCAGACCGGCACTGGCGTAGGCGATTCCACCCGGCGAGGGGTTGTTGTTGCCCTGCTGAATGGCTAGGGCGCACAGCACACCCGAGGCCAGCCACGCCATCCCGTGACCAACAAACATACCCACCGCCGAGGCAATGCCGTAGGTCGGCTTTTTGGCGTAGCGGTAAATCGACATATCGGCTAGTCCGATGTGCATAGCAATATTGCAGAGCCAGGCAAAGAACATGACGTGCCAGACGGTATAGTGGGTCTGCCCCGGCTGCGGCACACCCGTCCAGATCTTATCATTGGCTACGGCCCAGAAATCGCCCCACGATGTTACACCCAGTTGGGGCAGCACGGCCACGGCGGCCGCCAGAAACACCAGTGGCATCCAGGGCGCACAGACCGCCGAAAAAGCCGCTACCCGGTCGTAACCATAGATGGTCACGACGGTAATTACCGCGCCAATGCCCAGCACGGCAATGATCCAGGCAAAACTGGTGGGGTACAGATCAGTAAGGCCGGGCATGGGAAGCCGGAAGGCCAAACCGATGGCCGTAGCCGATACGGCAATCATACTGGCGGCCAGTACCGTGTATTGAAGCCCATTAATGGCGTTGTAGATGCTGACCAGCCGGTAGCCGCAGATTTTTTCGAGCTGATAATAGATGGTCAGGCGGGTTTTTACGGCCACGGGCGCACACACCAGCGTCCAGCTCAGCGTAGCCAGGATATTACCCAGCAGCAGGCCGATCATGATGGCGGATGCCGACACGCCATGCAGCACAAACAGGGGGCCGATGACAAACTCGGTACCGGCGATGTGCTCGCCGGCCATCATGCTCACAAAGCTGCGGAAGTTTTTGGTTTTATTCTCCGGCACTGGTTCGCGCTCGTATTCGTCAATCGAATCGAGCTGCTCGGTCAGCGTACGTTGATCTTTCATAAATCAGGCGTAAGTATTGGGCTACAGGGGTTACGGGCCGCTTTTTGTATAAAGCAAGGGTAGGGTGATTTCTCCGCATCTGCGGGAAAAATAAAGGAAATTACGCCATTCCATCTGCGACTACGCGGGCAGGTAAATCCGGAAGGTAGTGCCTGCTCCCGGTTCGGTATCGACGCCAATGGCTCCGTTGTGGTTTTCGGCCACCCGGCGGCAGATAGCCAGCCCAACGCCGGTGCCGTCGTACTGGCCCCGGCTGTGCAATTGTTGAAAGACCTGAAAAATCCGCTCTTTATATTGAATCGGGAAACCGATTCCGTTGTCCTGAACGGAGATCTCCCACCAGATGGGAGGAGTAGCCGGGAGGTTCACGAGAGGAAAGGCTAAATCAGCCGGATAGACGCCGGCGGGTAATCGTTGGCAGGTCACCCGGATAACAGGTGTAACATCGGCCCGGCGGAATTTAAGCGCGTTGACCAGTAAGTTCTGCCAGAGCTGAGCTAACTGCATCGGGTCGCCGGGTAGTTGGGGTAACGAACCAATTTTTACCTGGGCTTTGGTTTCGTGAATCATTACGTCCAGATCGGTCAGCACGCCCTGAATGAGAACGTTCAGGTCGACCGGCTGAAAGGTAGTCTGGGCGTTGGTAGCCTGTGAATACGTGAGCAGATCCTGCACCAAATGGTTCATGCGGCTGGTAGAGATCCGCAGCCGGCGCAGCAGATCAAGGCCCTGTTCACCAAGGCCCTGGCTGTGTTGATTGGCCAGCAGATCACTCAGCGTAGTAATCTTCCGCAGTGGTTCTTTCAGATCGTGAGAGCTGATATAAGCGAATTGCTGCAGGTACTCGTTGGATCGCTTCAGTTCGTTGTTCACCTGCTGCAGGTGCCGGGTACGTTCCTGAACCAGTTGTTCCAGCTTTTGCGATTCGGCTTTCTGGTCGTGGATGTCGGTGCAGGTACCAAACCATTTCAGGATGTTGCCGGCCTCGTCACGCAACGGCATGGCACGGGCCAGAAACCAGCGGTACTCGCCATCGTACCGGCGCATCCGGTATTCAATCTGGTAGAGGGCACCGGTATCCAACGAATGTTTCCAAACCTGCCAGGCGCGTTCGGAATCGTCGGGGTGCAGCACCAGCGACCAGCCTTTGTCCTTGGTTTCTTCGTAGGTAAGACCGGTGAAGTCGTACCAGCGCTTGTTGTAAAAATCGTGGTAGCCGTCGGGTTGGGTAGCCCAGACCATCTGGGGCATGAAGTCGGTAACGAAGGTGAACTCCTTGAGCAGGTCGAGCAGTTCGCTGTTCTTTTGACCGGCGAGCTCTTCGGCTTCTTTCTGGGCGGTAATGTCCAGGGCGGTCCCGATAAAGCGTACGGGTTGCCGCTGCTCATCCACAAAGACTTTGCCGGTTACTTTCAGCCACCGGATTTCGCCGGCCGCGTTTTTGCAAAGCCGGAAAATGGCGTTGTAGTCGGTTTCTTTACGGGTGTTGAGCGCCGTTTCGGTCAGGGCCGCCACCTGGCTCCGGTCTTCCGGATGAACGCTTCGGAGGTACTGTTCTACCGTGATGGGCGTGCCGGCAGGTATATCAAAGATGTCGTAACATTTTCGGGACCAGACGCCTTCCCGCGTAACCGGATCAAAATCCCAGGTACCAATGTTACCGGCTTCCAGCGCAATCTCTAGTCGTTGACGTTCTTCATTCAGCACCCCCTGCGCAAACATGAACCTTCCTGCATGGTTTAGAAAAGGCGAATTTGGTAAAAGTCTCCGATAATTAAGGACCGTTTGATAACGTATAAGCTGGGGGTGGTTGATTAGTTGATTGGTTAATTAGTTCGTTAGTAGAGACGAGCAAACCAATGAACCAGTTTACTAATTAACCAAATCAACCCCTACTGTCCTTCAACGCCAGCCGGATCAGTTCCAGCGTATTCTTGACGCCGGCTTTGCGGATGATGCTGGCCCGCTGATTGGCTACGGTATTGGGGCTGATGTCGAAGCGCCTGGCGATTTCGGGACTGCTCAGGCCTTCAATGATGCAGTTTAGGATCTGCGCTTCGCGGGAGGTGATTTTTTGCCAGACCGAGCCCGGCTTTATTGTGTCGGTATGGGGGCCGGCTGCTTCGGCCTGGATTGCGGCTTTTGGGGCAACCAGGTGCTTAATGATAATGGAGGAGGCAGAGGGCGGGTAATATAACTCGCCGGTAACGACGGTGCGTACCGCCCGCAGAATTTCATCTTCGGTGGTGTCCTTCAGTAAATAGCCGGCGGCTCCGTTCTGAACGGCTTTCAGGACATAATCCGGATTGTGGTGCATGCTGAAGATCAGGATGCGAACCCTGGGGTACTCTTTGGCCACGACTTTGGTTACGTCGATACCCGACATGCGGGGCATGGTAATATCCAGCAGGAGGACATCTGGCCTGAGCGTTGGAATCAGCGCAATGGCCTCGTCGCCATCCGTCGCTTCGCCGACAATCTGAATGTCATTCTCATCTTCCAGCAAGGTTCGAATGCCCTTCCTGACCACCGAGTGGTCATCCGCAATAAGCAGTCGTATTGCCATAATAAACTAGGTCAGTGTGTCAGATAAAGCAAGTGTTACCGAAATCCGGGTACCTTTTCCGGGCTTCGATGTAATGGTAAACTCCCCGTTCATCAGTTGTGTCCGGGTGCGCATATTCTCCAGGCCGTTGACGTTGGCCGTCGGCTTTCCGTTGCGGTGTTTCCTGGCGGTGAACCCTTTGCCGTCGTCTTCTACCGTTAGTTGGATACGTTGAGGCTCCTGCTCCAGTTTTATCTGTATGATCTGAGCTTCGGCATACTTAACCGCATTGTTCAGGGCTTCCTGCGCAATGCGGTACAGGCCAATTTCAACCACCGGACTGAACCGCTTTTCGTCGCCATCTTTGGTAAACACAACCGCAGTTCCGGCTAGCTGCGTTGTCTGGTCCGCCAGCAGTTGTAGGGCCGCATCCAGCCCGAAGTCACTCAGAACCGAGGGCATCAGGTTGTGCGATACCTGCCGGGTCGCCTGAATTGTGTCCTGAATCAGGTCGCATAGTTCCTCAAACCGAACCTGTTGTTTCTCATCGGCAAACGGAGATCGCTTGATCTTGCCCGCGTGCAGTTTCAGGCCGGTCAGCATCTGGCCAATACCATCGTGCAGTTCGCGGGCAAACCGTTTTCGCTCTTCTTCCTGCCCTTCCAGCAGGGCTGCCGACCGCACCAGGTCTTCGGCACGTTGTAACTGATGCTTTTCTTGAGTCAGGCGCAAGACGCCCGCCTGCGTTTCAACCAACTGCTGATTGGCCACGGCCAGGCTGCGGTTGGTCGTCTCCAGTTGCTCGTTGGCCCGCCGGAGCGCTTCTTCCGATGCCGCCAGCCGCCGGATCACCTGCCTGGTGTGGCTGACTACCGGCCGGAAAATAAATAGACCTTCAATAAATACCGTCAGCAGCGTTGCCAAGCCTAGTATCCACTCGACCCGTTCGAGGTATTTGACCCGCGTAAAGCTTTCGGCTTCGAACCGGAATACAATGTCGTTCATCTGGCGCAGGTACAGGGGCTCATCCCGGAGAATGACGCCAAGTGTCGCCCGCTGCTGTTCCGGACTACTGGCCGGATTGTTAATGCGGTCGAGACTCGTGTACAGGGACTGGAACACCGGGTCAATACGGGCAAACATGCTGTCGATCTGAGTACTCTTCCGGACCGCATACGGCTGTTCCATGAACAAGGTGCCGTTGCGTAACTGCACATGGCTGTTGCTCCACGTCGTTAGCAACGACCGAAAGAACGGTGTATCCGCCGACACTATACCTTCACTCTTCAGCAGGGCCAGTTTGGTCAGGCGCTGGCTCAGCATCCGTTGCCGGCCGGCAACGTTGACCACCCGCGCATCGTCATAATGGTTGTTAATCGTATGCTTGATAAACAGGAGCCCACTAATGGTCAACAGCGCAATAATCGTGAGAGCAATCACGTAAAAGCGTGTTAATCGGCGGGCTACCTGCTGGTCGAGCTGCTGCATACGTTTATTCTTCCAAGCCTACATACACCAATCCCACGCGTACCTCGACCGGATAGGTGTTAATCTGGTATCCTTCGTCGCTGAGGCAGCGGCCGTCGGTCAAGGAAAACGTCTTTTTGTGAAACGGACAGGCCACTTTCGGCTCGTCGCCCTGGCTGCCGACAAGGCCCCGCGCCAGCGCCATCTGCTGTCGGTGCGGGCATTCGTTGTCGGTGGCGTACCACTCGCCCCGGCGGGTAAAGTTGAAAATAGCAATCTGCCGGCCTTCAATCAGCACACAGGCACCACCGTTGACTGGAATATCGTCTACGTGACAAGCCAGATACCAGGTCAGTTCTTCATCGGCATTTTTTATGGCTACAGCTTCCATGTTATACTGGTTCAATGTTTAAAGGTTAATCATACCTGTGAAATCAATCCGAAATCCACAATCCCAAATCAATGTTCACTTCCACTCTTTGGCGCGTTTCTGGAACCGCAACGACTCAAACTGCACCGTGGGGTCTTTGACCTCAGGAGCATTCACAAAGTGCGTAAACCGTCGGCGGAGCTCCGGATTCTCCACCACTTCTTTCCACTCACACTGATACGCATCCACCAGCCCCTGCATTTCACGTTCCAGCTCGGCGGCTATCCCCAGTACATCATCCACCACCACGGCTTTCAGGTAGGTAATACCGCCTTCCATTTTGTTGAGCCAGGTTGCCGTGCGAGTCAGTGGGTCGGCCGTTTTGATGTAGAACATCAGGAACCGGTCAATCAGCCTGATGCAGGTCTCCTTATCGACATCGCTGGCGAGCAGCAGCGCGTGTTGGGGTTTGGCCCCACCATTGCCGCAGACGTACAGGTTCCAGCCTTTTTCGGTAGCGATGATGCCGAAATCCTTGCTCTGCGCTTCGGCGCACTCGCGGACGCAACCCGATACCGCCGACTTCAGCTTGTGCGGAGCCCGCAGGCCTTTGTATCGCTCTTCTACCTCTACGGCAAACGATACCGAATCCTGAACCCCAAACCGGCACCAGGTAGAGCCTACGCAGCTTTTCACCGTGCGGAGGGCTTTGCCATAGGCATGACCGCTTTCAAATCCGGCGGCAACCAGCTCTTCCCAAATCTTAGGCAGGTCGTTGAGGTGGGCACCGAACAGGTCGATGCGCTGGCCACCGGTGATTTTGGTATACAGGCGGTATTTTTTTGCGACCTGACCGATGACAATCAGTTTTTCGGGTGTTATCTCACCGCCCGGTATACGCGGCACCACCGAATAGGTACCGCCTTTCTGGATATTGGCCAGGAAACGGTCGTTGGAGTCCTGAATGGTAGACCGGTCTTTTTCCAGTATATTCTCATTCCACAGACTCGCCAGCACCGAGGCTACTGCCGGCTTGCAGATTTCGCAGCCGTCACCTTTGCCGAAGTGGTCCAGCACGGCACCATAGGTTTTTAGCCCGTTCATTTTGACCAGATCGAGCAGTTCCTGGCGGGAGTAGTCGAAGTGTTCGCAAAGGACGTTGCGCACGTATTGCCCCTGTTGCTTCATCACCCCCTGAATCAGGTCTTTCACCATCGGCGTACAACCCCCGCAACCGGTACAGGCTTTGATGCTTTTCTTCACCTGGTCGACGGTCGTGTGGTTGTTATCCGTAATATCGGCGCAGAGCATGGCCTTGGTGATGGCCTCGCAGGAACAAATCAGCGCATCGTCGGGCAGGCTCATGACGCCGGCTGCACCCGATTCTTTACCTCCGCGAGAGCCCAGAATTAAATCTTCGGGGTCGGGCGGCAGCACGGTTTTGTTTTTGTAGGTCTGCAGCAGCATATTATACTGCTCGGCATCGCCCACCAGAATACCGCCTAACAGCTCTTTGCCATCGGGCGTTACGTTGATGCGCTTATATACACCTTTTGCTTTATTTTCGTAAACCACGGTGCGGCACTCCGACTCGTCGGCAAACGGATTACCAAAACTGGCCACATCGACGCCGATCAACTTCAGTTTGGTCGACATATCGTACGGCCGGAATTCCTTTTCTTCGCCTGTCAGCCGGGAGGCTACCACCTCGGCCATGTCGTAACCCGGAGCCACCAGCCCATAAATCATCTGGTGAGCCAGGGCACACTCGCCGATGGCGAAAATGGCCGGGTCGGAGGTTTGCAGGAAGTTGTTCACGACAATACCCCCGCGCGGGTGCGTTTCCAGACCGGCGCGTTTGGCAACTTCATCCCGCGGACGAATACCCGCCGATATAATCAGCATGTCGACGTCCAGGAACGAGCCATCGGCAAATTGCATCCCGCGTATGGTATCGTCGCCGACAATCTGCTGCGTACTTTTGGCCAGGTGAATAGTCAGACCCAGTGATTCGAGTTTCTGCTGCAGGATACCGGAGCCGGCATCGTCAATCTGCCGGGGCATAAGGCGCGGGGCAAACTCAATTACGTGGGCTTCCTGTAAGCCCAGGTCAAGCAGCGCTTTGGCCGCTTCCAGACCCAGCAGACCGCCACCGAGCACCGCACCCTTACGCGCATGTGGCGCGTACGATTGAATGAGCTCCAGGTCTTCGATGGTCCGGTACACAAACACGCCTTCTTTCTCGACCCCCGGAATCGTGGGCACAAACGCGCCGGAGCCGGTGGCCAGTACCAGATAGTCATACGGTACGATCAGGCCGTGGTGCGAGCGTACTTCTTTCCGCTCCCGGTCAATAGCTACCACCGGGTCGGAGAGATACAATTGGATGCCATTGTCGGCGTACCAATTCTCAGCTGCCATCGACAGGTCATCGGCCGATTTGCCGGCGAAAAATTCGCTTAAATGGACGCGGTCGTAGGCGGCTCGCGGCTCTTCGCCAAAGACGGTCAGCGAAAAGTGACGGCCATTTTTTTCTTTGGCTACTAACTTCTCGCAGAACTTGTAGCCCACCATGCCGTTGCCAATAACGACTACACGCTTGTTTGTGTCTGCTTTCATAGTCAATTGTAACTATTAAATTAGAAAAACCCTGTTCTTTTATTGAACTTTTCTAAGTCAGTACCCCCGTATGACTTATAAAGGAACAGGTCAAATTTAAAAGCTGTTTTTTTATAATCCTAGAGAATTATTTGCTTTTCGATAAAAATATAAACTTAATTTTTGGTAAAAGACTTGTTTTTCCAAATTACGACTTTAAATTTGAAGCAATAATCAGCATAGTTGTAAATAACTATGCGTAGTACAAAAGCAATATTCAACTATATAAAAGGAAAGAGCCATGCAGCCAAAGCTTACACTGGTGGGGGCCGGTCCCGGCGACGGCGAGTTGATCACCCTGAAAGGAATTAAGGCGCTCCGGCAGGCTAATGTGGTGCTGTACGACGAGCTGGCCAACGCCACGCTGCTGGAATACGCACCCGCCCAGGCCCTAAAAATCTATGTCGGGAAGAAAGCCGGTGAAGTCTATTTCACGCAGCACGAAATCAACCGGATGATTGTTCGCTTTGCCGTTAAGCACGGCCATGTCGTGCGACTCAAAGGCGGAGACTCCTTTGTGTTTGGGCGCGGTTACGAAGAAAGCGAGTACGCCCGGCAACACGATATTGCCTGCGAAGTAATACCCGGCGTGTCGAGCTGCATTGCGGTGCCGGCATCACAAAACATACCCGTTACGTGCCGGGGGGTTAGTGAAAGCTTCTGGGTCATTACCGGCACCACGCGTCACGGCGAACTGTCGGACGATCTGCAACTGGCAGCTCAGTCACAGTCGACGGTGGTGGTGCTGATGGGCATGAAAAAACTCGAAGAAATATGCGCGATGTACAACCGCTACGGTCGGGGACACCTGCCGATGGCGGTTATACAAAACGGAACCCGCGCCGATGAGAGGTGCGTGGTGGGGCAGGTCTGGGAAATGCCGGAACTGGTGACCGGACAGGGCGTGGGGGCGCCCGCCGTCATCATTATCGGCGAGGTAGTGGCCTTACATCCGGCGTATCTGTCGGAGTATGTGCGCAGTTTGCCGGTAGCCTGCTGACATAAAAAAGCCGATCCGGTGTGGGGGCACCTTATGGATCGGCTACAGGGTTTGTCTATGTTTAACACAAACGATTACAAAGAAAATGAAAAAAAGACGCTAAAGCAAGTTTGCTTCCTCACTCCGTCGGGTGATTAGTGGCCGTCGTCACCCCGTTCTCCACTCATAAAGCCTGTCTTATGCTGGCTTTTGCACTTCGTGTACCCGGACGGGTACACGAGCCTTCGTATTGCCTTTATCCATTCTTCACTTGTCTTAAACGGAACGTACGACCATGAAAATAGTCTACACGCGCCTTGCTGTTTCCAGCGTAATCCTGCTCGCTTTATCGGGGCCGCTCCGGGCCCAGCTATCACTGACCGGCCAGCTCCGTACCCGCACCGAACTGCGCGATGGTCTCGGCAATCTGGCTCCCAAAAGCAGTCCCGCTGCGGCCTTTACCTCGCAGCGTACCCGCCTGAACTTCGGCTATAAGTGGGACCGCGTTAACTTCAACGTAGCCATCCAGGATGTGCGCGTCTGGGGGCAGGATGCCTCTACCATTAACAGTGCCGACGGTAACCGGCTGATGGTTCACGAGGCCTGGGCTGAATTAGTCCTTGCCAACAGCGCCGATACTACCTTAAAATTCAAGCCTGTTCAGAACCTCTCCTTCAAAATAGGCCGCCAGGAGCTCGTATACGATGATGTCCGGCTGCTCGGTAACCTCGACTGGCTCCAGCAGGCCCGCCGGTTTGATGCCGCTTTGCTGAAAGCCCAACACCATGGCTGGGCACTCGACCTGGGCGTTGGCTTTAACCAGAATACCGATGCGTTTGGCACGGTAGGCACTTATTATACCCCGGCCAATACGCCCGCTTCGGCTTTATCCAGCATGAATGTAACGCTGGCGATTCCGGCCGGCTTTCTGCCCACCAATGGCAAAGGGGGAGCGCCGGTTGTCGCCAATGCCGTTGGCACCAACGGACAAAACCAGCAGTTCAAGGCGTTTCAGATGGCGTATCTGGCGCGTAAGTTTAATCAGACCAAATTTTCGGCCCTGGTCTTCAAAGACGACTTTCAACGGTATCGTATAGACAGCATTGGTAGCGCTACGGCTGGTTACGTATATGGCAGACGGTATGATGTGGCTGGGTTTAGTTCCCGCCTTACCTACGGGACCATGCTCATTGGGCAGTTCGGCAATGCGGCATCGGGCATCGGTAAAGTACAGTGGCAGGCGTTCGGCTATTTGCAGAGCGGCAGAGACCGCGATAGGCTGCGGATAAAGAATGCTTACCACTACGGGGCAAACGTCATGTTTCAGAAAGGACTGCTCAGCGCCGGACCCGGTTACGAGGTGCTTTCGGGCAATAATGAAGCCGGGCTGAAAGCCGGCGAAACCAGCCGTTTCGACCCGCTCTACGGTACGCCCCACAAGCATTGGGGGTACATGGATTACTTCTACGTCGGTACGGGTGCCCCAGCCGGTGGCCTGAAAGATGCTTTCCTGAAGTTTAAATACAGTGGCTCGCGACTGACGACCACCTTTGATGTACACTACTTTACCCTGGCGGCTACCACGTTCAACAAGATGCCGGATGCCCCCACCGGTGCTAAACTGGATGCGAAGCTGGGCGTAGAGTATGACTTTGTGGCTACCTACGGCCTCAACAAGTTCACGACCCTGGAGTTTGGCTATGCGCTCATGAACGGCACTAACACGCTGGAGTATACCAAGCAGGGCACCATGAACCAACGGGATAAAATCGGCACGTGGGCGTACCTGATGATTAACATCCGCCCCGATTTTCTCGCTGCCAATTCCCTTGTCGCTAAGAAGTAATGGCTAATCATAGAATCTTAACACGCTACAACTATGAACCTGATATCGCAACAACCACTAACAAAGCTCAATATCTTCCGGACCAAAGGCGTACAGATGCGTACGTTCCACCTCACCTGGCTGGCCTTTTTCTTCTGTTTCTTTGGCTGGTTCGGGCTGGCCCCGCTGATGAAAGTCATCAAGGATGACCTCGGCCTGACCAAGGAGCAAATCGGCAATGCCATCATCGCTTCTGTAGCGGCTACGGTCGTCGCCCGCATCCTGATTGGCCGCCTGTGCGATACCTGGGGACCGCGCAAAACGTATTCGGCGCTGCTGGCGGTGTCGGCTATTCCCATCATGACGGTGGGTCTGGCACATTCCTACGAGGCTTTTCTCCTGTTTCGGTTGGCCATTGGGGTAATCGGTGCTTCGTTCGTGATTACCCAGTACCATACGTCGGTGATGTTCGACAAGAAGATTGTCGGCACCGCAAATGCCGTGGCCGGTGGATGGGGTAACCTGGGTGGAGGCATTACCAACATGGTGATGCCGCTCATCTTTGCCCTATTTGTGGGAATGGGCTATATGCCGGCATCCGCCTGGCGACTGGCCATGATTGTGCCGGGCGTTATCCTGCTCGTGCTGGCGGTGCTGTACTACCGCTATACCAAGGATACTCCGGCCGGCAACTTCGATGAACTGTCGGAAGATGCCATAGCCAGCTCTCCTAAGGCTAAAGGAACCCTGGCGATAGCCGCCAAAGACCCGCGTACCTGGGCGTTGTTCCTGGCCTACGGGGCATGCTTCGGCATCGAGGTGACCTTCGACAACATTGCCGCGCTGTACTTCTCGGAGAAATTCGGCGCTAGCCTGACCACGGCCGGTATTCTGGCTGGCGCATTCGGTTTCATGAACCTGTTTGCCCGCGCTATGGGCGGTATTGTAGCCGATAAAGTAGGCAACACTTTTGGCCTGAAAGGCAAAGGCCGGTTGCTGGCCCTGCTGCTGGCGCTGGAAGGTGTCGGTATTGCCTTGTTTGCGCAGTCGGGCAGCCTGGTGCTGGCTGTCGTGCTCATGCTTGGTTTTGCGATGTTCCTGAAAATGGCCAACGGCGCTACCTACGCCATCGTGCCCTTCATCAACCGCAAAGCCATTGGTTCGGTAAGCGGGATTGTCGGTGCCGGAGGGAATGTAGGTGCGGTGCTGGCTGGCTTCCTGTTCAAGTCCAGCACCATCAGCTATTCGCAGGCCTTTCTGTACATCGGTCTGGCGGTTGGTGCTGTGGCTGCGGTGGTAGCCGTCATGAGCTTTGAGAAAGTAGCCGAAGTGACAGAGTCGGAAGTAGCGATGGCTTAAAGAGTGAAAGAGCGATAGAGCGAAAGAGTGACATTCAACCTATGCCGGGGCAGAGACCGCTCTTTCGCTCTTCCACCTTTTATAGAGATATTAAAAGCTTAAAAACCACAATTATATGGGTGCGCACGTAAATCAACATCAAACTACCTGCTGTTACTGTGGCGTTGGCTGTGGTGTGGTAGTGAAACAGGAGCCAAACGGGCGACTGACCGTTGAGGGCGATAAGCAGCATCCGGCCAACCGGGGTATGCTCTGCTCGAAAGGCATGAACCTGCATTACACGGTCATGGACCAGTCGGACCGGTTGCTGTATCCCCAGATGCGGCTCAACCGGGCGATGCCCATGCAGCGGGTAAGCTGGGATACGGCTTTGGAGCGGACGGCCGCCGTTTTCCGGACGTTTATCCAGAAATACGGTCCCGATTCGGTTGCGTTTTACGTGTCGGGGCAGTGCCTGACGGAGGAGTATTACCTGGTTAATAAGCTGATAAAAGGCTTTATCGGCTCCAATAACATCGACACCAACTCCCGGCTCTGCATGAGTTCGGCGGTGGTGGGTTACAAACTGTCGCTGGGCGAAGACTCGGTGCCGGTTTGTTATGATGATATTGAAGAAGCCGACGTGTTTCTGGTGCAAGGGGCCAACCCGGCCTGGTGCCACCCGATTATCTGGCGACGCATCGAAGCGCACAAAACCGCCAATCCGAACGTCAAAATCATTTGTGTCGACCCCCGTAAAACCGATACATCCCGTTCGTCGGATTTACACCTGCCCATCAAGCCCGGTACCGATATTGTGCTAAACAACGCCATCGGGCGGGTGCTGGTTGAAAAAGGGTACATCGACGAAGAGTTTATTGGCAACCATACCGACGGCTTTACTGGCTTTCGGGAACTGGTGATGCAGCGTACCGTCGAAGAAGCCGCCGATTTGTGCGGGATCCGGGCCGAGGACATTCGGTTAGCGGCTAAATGGATTGGCCGGTCGAAAGGGTTCCTGTCGATGTGGACGATGGGCCTGAATCAGTCGGTGATTGGGGTAAACAAAAACCTGTCGCTGATTAACCTGCACCTGATTACCGGCCGCATCGGTAAGCCCGGCAACGGCCCATTTTCGCTGACCGGCCAGCCCAACGCCATGGGTGGCCGCGAGGTAGGTGGACTGGCCAATGTGCTGCCGGCGCACCGCGACGTAACCAACGCCAAACACCGCGCCGAGGTGGAAACCTTCTGGAACAGTCCGGTGAAGATTGCCGATAAGCCCGGTCTGACGGCCACCGAAATGTTCGACGCCCTGAACGACGACCGGTTGAAGGCCATCTGGATTATTAACACCAATCCGCTGGTGAGTCTGCCGGATGCCAACGCGGCCGAGGCAGCGCTGAAAAAAGCCCGCTTTGTGGTGGTGCAGGATGTCTCCAACCGGGCCGATACGGTGCCCTTTGCCGATGTGGTGCTGCCCGCAGCCGCCTGGCTCGAAAAAGAAGGCACCATGACCAATGCCGAGCGCCGGATTACGCACCTGCCTAAAGTACTGGATGCGCCCGGTGAGGCTCTGCCCGATGCTGAAATCATATGGCGCTTTGCCCACAAGATGGGCTTCGGTGAGTCGTTTGACTACGCCAGTGCTTCTGACGTCTATCAGGAGTACACTCAGATTACCGCCGGGACGAATGTGGATGTTACGGGCGTAAGCTACGACCTATTGCGGGAACAGCGGAGTGTGCAGTGGCCGCTTTCGGCAGTTGGCAGTTCTCAGTCAACAGAGGGCAGTGGGCAGTTGGCAATAGACAGGGGCGTAGGAACGAAGCGTTTATTTACGGATCATGTGTTCTACACCCCCAACGGCCGGGCGCAGATTCACGCGGTGCCGGATGGAAATAACTCCGAGCCCACCGACGAAGATTTTCCGCTGGTGCTCACGACTGGCCGTATCCGCGACCAGTGGCATACCATGACGAAAACCGGTCGGGTTGCCAAGCTGAACCAGCATAGTCCGCAGCCGTTCCTGCAAATTCATCCCGACGATGCCCGCGCCCGTGGTATCAAAGCTGGGCAGTTGGTGGAAGTCAAAGGCCGTCGTGGGGAAGTGCGGGTAAAGGCACAACTAACCGACGACGTGCGGCAGGGGCTCTGTTTCCTGCCAATGCACTGGGGTAAGATTCTAGGTAAAAACCTCGGCCGGGCCAACAACCTGACTAATTCCCTGTATGACCCCCGCTCGAAGGAACCAGACTTTAAATACTCGGCCGTTCAGGTAGTGCCGTACAAAAAGCCGGTCGAAAAAATTATTGTCATCGGTGCCGGTTCGGCGGGGCTGGGCTTCATCAACGCCTACCGGGCACTCAAGTCGGACGCGACCCCGGAGGAGGACGAAATTCACGTCTTCTCCAAAGAAATTTATCCGTTCTACAACCGCGTGCTGTTACCCGATTATATCAGCGGGGCGCAGTCGTGGGAACAACTTGTCAAGCTGCGCGAAGACCAGTTCGACGAAACAAAAATCATTGTCCACAAAGGCGTTGGCATTGCCCACATCGACCGAGAGCATAAGGTTGTGACCGATACCAATGGCGTGGAGCATAGCTACGACAAATTGCTGCTCGGTACCGGTAGCAGTGCCTTTATGCCGAAGGGTGTGCCCCGTATACCGGGCATTTTCAACATGCGGTCGCGGCTGGATGCTGATTCGCTGCTGCCCTACTTAAACCAGCCAGACCCTCATGCCGTAATTGTCGGCGGTGGTCTGCTGGGTCTGGAACTGGCGGCTTCGCTGCGGCAAATGAACGTGCGGGTGACGGTTATCCAGCGGATTAGCCGGTTTATGGAGCGTCAGCTCGACCCACTGGCCGGTGAACTGCTGTATCAGGATCTGATTGAACGGGGTATCGAGGTGTATTTCAACGAAGAGGTACAGACCTTCCGGGGGACCGAACAGGTTGAAGGTATCCAGTTGAAATCCGGCCGGAAAATAGACTGTCAGGTGGTGGTGATCGCCATTGGTACCATACCCAATATTGAACTGGCGCGGCAGGCCGGACTGGACTGCAACCGGGGTGTGGTAGTCAACGATTACCTGCAAACGACAGACCCCGACATTTTTGCCGCCGGGGAGATTGCCCAATGGCGCGGGCAGATGTGGGGTATTACGCTGGCAGCCGAACAACAGGCCGAGGTAGCGGCCCGGTTTATTGCCGGGGATATTTCACAACCGTACAAAGGCAGCGTGTCCATGAACATCCTGAAAATGGAAGGTCTGCACCTGTGCAGCATCGGCCTGCCCGAAGCCCCGCCCAACGACCCCGACTACGAAGAGATTGTGTTCATCGACCGGGCCAAGCGCTATTACAAGAAGTGCATTGTCCACCACGATAAGCTGGTTGGTACCATACTGGTAGGTGACAAAAACGAGTTTCAGGAGTTCCGCGACCTGATTGCCAGTGGCGTTGAGCTATCCGAAAAGCGGCTCCAACTGCTCCGGTCGAGCAAGAAGGTAGACCCCGTGGAAGGCAAGCTGGTCTGCTCCTGCAACAACGTCGGCCAGGGCAACCTCGAACGCGCCATCCAGAGCGGCTGCACCGATTTCCAGCAACTCTGTCAGAAAACCGGCGCCGGCACCGGCTGCGGCTCCTGCCGGCCGGAGGTGAGGAGTATACTCGAATTAATGAGTGAAAGAGCGGTAGAGCGAAAGAGCGGGGCCTTGCCGCCCATTATCGCCAATCATTAGCCAGGCTGCTTTGCAACACACTCTTTCGCTCTATCACTCATTCGCTCTATCACTCTTTGAATCATGCGCGACTACTATTCCCTCAAAATAAATCTCCCGGCGGGTATTGTATCGCCGGGGTATCTGCAAAATGTGCTGACGCTGGCGTATAATGCCAATGTGCGGGAGGTGCGGTTTGGTGCCCGGCAGCAATTGCTGATGACGGTGCATTACGAAGACATGCGCTTTCTGGAAAAAGACCTCAAGACGCACCAGATTTTCTACGAGGTAAACCGCGACGAGTACCCCAACATCATCAGTTCGTATTGCGGAGAAGAGGTATTCCGTACCGGCGACTGGCTGCACGAAGGGGAATACCATACCGTGCTGGATAGTTTCGAGGACCGGCCAAGGCTGAAAGTAAACCTGTCGGATTCCAGCCAGAGTTTTACGCCGTTCTTTACCGGCAACCTCAACTTCATTGCGTCGCCGGAGCCGCACTTCTGGTACCTGTACATCCGCCCGAAGCAATGCAACACGGTATTCCGCTGGCGGGAGTTAATCTATACCAATGAGATTGGCCGACTGGTGAAATCTCTCGACGAGGCCATGCTCAACCAGGGGCACCGTGATGAAAAGTCGCTGTACCGGGCTGTCACGGCGGAGCGGCAGTACATCACGCAGCCGGCTACCCAGGAGCTGGAACTCCCCGAATTTTCACTGCCCTACTACGAAGGTTTCAACCGCTACGGCCAGCGCTCGTGGCTGGGACTGTACCGTCGGGAGGAGCAGTTCTCGATTGCGTTTCTGCTGGACCTTTGCCAGCTCTGTCTGAAAACCCGCATCGGCGAAATCTGCGTGACGCCCTGGAAATCGCTCATCATTAAAGGGATTGAAGAAAAAGACCGGGGCGGCTGGTCGTACGTGCTGTCGAAGCACAACATCAATGTGCGCCATGCGGCCAACGAACTGGCCTGGCAGACGGAGGACCATAGCGACGAGGGTACCCGCATCAAGAACTCGGTTATCCGGTACTTTGCCAAACACGATACCCGAACATTTGGCCTGTGTTTTGGCGTACAAACCCGGCCCAAATCGGAGGTATTTGGCTCCGTGCTGATTCGCCAGCGGCCGCTGCTGCGGATTGGACTGCTGCCCCTCTTTAGTGTCTACGACTTGTATTTTGCCGATAACTTCAACCCCAACAGCCGGACCTATCACCTGTTTGAACGCGGACTACTCAAAATGATGGTACCGGGCCAGATTGAGCGCCTATGCCGCAAGTTTGGCATGCGTCGTTCACTCGAAGGCCCCGAAATCCTGCGCCCCGACCCGGAAGAATCCCAGCCAGCCGCCGATACCGAACCCGTCGTCCACCAGTGCCCCCACTGCCTGACCGTCTACGACGAGCAATTCGGCGACCTCCTTCGCGGCATTCCCGCCGGTGTCCCCTTCGCCAAACTACCGGATTCTTACCAATGCCCTACCTGTGATGCGCCGAAGAAGGAGATGCGGGAGGTGAGGTTGGAGGCAGTTGGCTGACTGAATAATTATTGTATGTTGCTAGTTATGGATGATCAGGTATAATCGTTTCTTTACTTACAATTACTCGGCATTCGGAAGATACCTCTATTACTTTAGAATTTTTGTTATAAGTATGAGCAGATTTTGGCCACTTTAACAACTTTATATTATAGCTTTATAGAGGAGGGCTTCACTCCGTTACCTTCAGCACTTTCTCCATTGGAGAGCCGGTCTTGATAAGCTCCCTCTCCAGTTCTTTGGGTACTTCGTCGGTGTAGGCCCGAATGTCGCCTTCTTTGTGGTAGCCTTTGCCGACCACAAACACTAGATTGTCCAGTTTGGTGAATCCGAAAAGTGAATCAAGGAGCAAGCAAGTGAAAATACGTTATTCTACAGGTAGTAGCTGTTAACCCTTTTTAGTAAGTTTGATCTTTTATTAACCTGAGATTATTTAGCTCAGGGACTTCAATAACGCAATCATGAGGTATCTTGCCCCGATTAATCCAGTTAGTCACTACCTGCGTAGACAGGTTATGTTGCTGGGCGTACTTGGCAATGGTTACCCACTCGGCTAAGTTCAGCCGATGCCCCTGCGTTTCCAGAAACGAGAGAGTCTCAGCGGTTCTGGACTGAATATCAGCCAGCTCTTTATCAAAGTTCGGAAGTGTCTTGTCCTTTACCATCGCTCTACCTCTTATCAGTTGGTCATTCGTCATCCGGCTTTTGTTGTCTCAGCCATTCCAGAATCTCTTTTTGCTTCAACCACTCTTTCACCCATTGCATATGCTTGTCCTGCGCTTCCAACTCAGCATAGTGTTCGTCAAGAATAGTTTTGGCGCGGGCATATAGGGCTTCATGGGTTTTAATCAAATTTTGTAAATCCTTTTTCTTCATCCGGGCGGGAATGACTGCTTGACAATAACCCAATAAAAATACGGATTGTTTCGATACGAAACAATCCGATGACGTACTCCCTATTTTGTACAGGCTATTCTGATTAGATATATGCAATGCAATCCATCTCCACCAGCGAACTACCGGGGACTCCGCCGTAAACGGCTACGGTGGTGCGCACGGGGGGCTTGCTGCCAAATCGGCCTTTGTAGACTTCGTTCATGCCTTTGTAGTCGTTGAGGTCGTGGAGGTAGACGTTTACCTTCAGCACCTTTTCCATTGACGAGCCGGCTTTAATCAGTTCCTTCTCCAGTTCTTTGAGTACTTCGTCGGTGTGGACCTTGATGTCGCCTTCTTTGTGGTAACCCTTGCCGGCTACGAATATCATATTGCCCAACTTGGTAGAGCCTGAAAACAGGGGCACATCCTGGTGCATCTCTACATTGAATACTTCTTTTTCGAGGGCGGGTTCGGCACCGGTGGATACTGCCGCTTTGGCCGATTCTGATGAGGTGGCGGCCATCGAGGTGGCGGCAACCGACGTTGCGCTTAATCCGGTGATACCAGCTACGGAGGCAAACAGTCGTTTTAAAATGGATCTGCGTTCTGCTTTCATGAGAGGGGTTACTTTTTTAAGGCTACTGTTTTTCTGATTGCATTCACTTCGTCGGCGCTTACGGCATCGGCCGTGTTGCCGAAGTTCTGCCGGATGTGGGTCAGCACCTGCGCAATGTCTTCGTTGCTCAGGAAGCTGTGCTGCGGCATTACATTGTTGTACGACTGTCCTTTTACCTCAATAGGGCCTTCCAGCCCTTTCAGGAGCACTTCGATCAGCCGCTTTTTGTCGCCGAGCACCCACTCCGAACCGGCCAGGGGTGGGAACCGCTGCGAGTCGCCGAGGCCGTTGCGCTGGTGACAGGGCGAGCAATAGACGGTATATACTTTGCTACCCGCCACCGGCTTGTCGCGGTCCAGGTTGTCCTTAATCGGGTCGGGTGTGCGGATATGCGACATCGTTTTGCGCTTCTCCATCTGGGCCAGTTGGGCGAGGCCAAAGTTCTTTTTGTTGCCTTTGTAGGTAATCCGCCAGATTTTACCTTTTTCGGTTTCCGCAATGTATAAGGAGCCGTCTGGTCCCATGGCAATGCCCATTGGACGGTACACAGCATCGCTCACGTTGACTATCAAATCTTTCCCCACAAATCCATCCGCAAATACCTCATAGCTGCCCGAGGGCTTGCCATCTTTCAAGGGAACAAAGCCAATGATGTAGCCGGACTGCGGATAGGGAGCGCGGTTGGTAGAGCCGTGGAAGGCAATAAACGCCCCGTTCTGGTACCGCGCGGGAAAGCCATTGGTCAGGTTGGTGCCCTGATAGAACAACAGATCGTTGGGTGCCCAGTGACCTGGAAAACCAATCAAGGGCTTTTCCAGATTCATCTCCTCCGGATTGAGCCGGCTATCATTGGCGTACTCCGGGTTGATAACTTTCTTCCCTTTGATCTGATCGTAGTACGTATACGGCCAGCCGCCATCAAAGCCATCTTTCACCCGGAAAAACTCTTCAGACGGCAGTACCGCGCTCTGCCAGGGCGAATACGTACCCGCCCACAACATGAGCAGGTCGTCGCGGCCGTGCTGCAGGGCATACAGGTTATTGTCGACCGGGTTCCAGTCCAGGGCCACCACACTGCGGAGGCCGGTTGCGTACTTGTAGCCGTCCTTCTGGGTCTGGCCCGTTTTGTTGGCGTCGAACCGCCAGATGCCGCCATGATCCTTCAGCATGGTGCATGGATACTGACCTGCTGAGTTGGGCGTACGATTGCGTTCCTGACAGGTGTTGGAACCTGCCCCAAACGGGACGTACATATTCCCCTGGTTGTCGAACGTAAGCGGCTTGGCAATATGCTCGTGCATGCCGTGTTTGTGATCGTCGGTGAGTACCACCTCCAGCGGGCTTTCGGGTACAAGTTTGCCGGGTGTCAGCTTATAGCGGTACACGATGAGTTCGGAGCTGAAATACAGGAAGCCGTTGTGAATGCGCATGGCGGTACCGTAGGAGCCTTCCCGGTTTAGGCCGCCGAAGCGTTTGATGATGTCGGCCCGGCCATCTTTGTTGGTGTCCCGCAGGGCAATCACCGATTCATCTTTGTCGCGTACGAACCGCGCCTTTACGTAGATGTCGCCGTTGGTGTTGACGGCGATATGCCGGGCGCGTCCGGCCAGGCTATCAACTACCACCACAGCTTCAAAGCCATCGGGCAGGAACAGTCCCCCGTTGGCTGTGGTGGTGACCGGCAGCTTGTTCTTATCGTCGGGTGGGGTAAATCCGATAAAAGCCGTTATAAGTAGTAGAAAGTATCGAAGGTGTGGCATGTTGATTAGTTAATTGGTTCATTAGCAGATTGGTTAATTGGGGACGGGTTCAAAATGGCTAATTAACCAGCAAACTAATTAACCATTGAACCAATCAACCACTCAACCAAATCACCGCAGCACAATCGGGTTGGCAATGCCGTTGAGGTCGTACACGATTTTACCGCCCTTGATGGTCATCTCGCACTCGAACTTCTTTTTGCCCTCCACTTTGTAGCCAGTCTTGTCGTAGAACCCGAACTTGCCATCCCGAAGGTTCAAGATCGCCACATCGGCGATGGCGCCCACAGACAGATGGCCCAGGTTTTCGCGATGAATCACCTGCGCGGGCGTCCACGTACTGGCCCGGATCACGCTGGGTACATCCATGCCCATGCCCAGGAATTTGGACATAACGCTCAGCATATCTTTCATGGAGCCGTTCATGCTGCCCGTGTGCAGGTCGGTGCTGATGGTGGTCGGGTGAAAGCCGCTCTTCATGGCTGGTATGGCTTGCGAGTAATTGAAGCTGGCGCCCCCGTAGCCCACGTCGAACACGATGCCCTTCTTGCGGGCTTCCCAGACAAACGGCCGTACCTGCCCGCTCTCTTCGTCGACAATCGTCTCCCGTACATTATTCTCCAGCAGGGTATAGGTATGGGTAAAAATATCGCCCGGCCGCAGGTACTTCAGGAACAGGTCTTCCAGCGGTAGCGGGGGGGTACTACCGCCAAAATCGATGATCACAGGCAGGCTGGCGAGTTTACCGGCTTCTACCACGCGTTGCACAGGTGCCCAGTTCTGCCCCTGAAAGTGCGCGAGCTTAAAGCCGACGATATCGTTGGGGTTGCTGAGGGCCACCGCTGCGGCCATGCGTGGGTCCATATCGGTGGTATCCTGCTCCCAGACGCCCCCGCGCATGCCTTCGCCGACGATGTTAATGAACGATAGCACCCGCGTTTTCGAGTTGAAGATGATGTTCTTCTTAAAAGCCGGAAACGATTTCCAGCCGGCCCCGCCCGCATCCACGATAGTGGTAACACCTACCCGGAAGGTAAAGCCATCCGGCATAATGGCCGACAGCCCGTTACTCAGGTAGCTGTTGGCTTCGGTACCGGAAAAAACGTGTCCGTGAATATCAATCAGGCCCGGCGTTACATACAGGCCTTTGGCCGCCACAACCTGCTTCGCGCCGGAGGCATCAATGTTTTTGGCGATCTGGACAATACGGCCGTCCGTAATGGCGACATCCATCACCTCATTGACATTGTTCTTAGGGTCGATCAGATGCCCGCCTTTGATGACAATGCTGTAAGGCGTCTGGGCCAGGGCCGTGTCCCAGAAAAGGAAAAGAACAGACAGTAGGAAATAAAGCTTTCGCATGGTGTTTAGGAATAGAACGAATCGATCAGACCGATGCTTTGGTGAACTCTTCTTTCAGCCGCGAGGCCACAATCTTCTCCTGACCCGGCTTCAGCATCCAGGTCGTTATACTGATGCCGTTGGGCGCGCTTACCACTTCGATGGACGGGTTGCCGTTGCGCAGATTTTCCTGCAGTACTTTGGTAGTCAGCGACACTTTCGCCGGGTCCCACGAAATGCGCAGGGTAGGGGTATGGTTGCCGAGGGGCGGAGCATCCGTCGTGACGGTTACCCCATTAACCTTCGTGATGGTATCGGATATATGCGCGGCCCGGTCTTCCCACATTTTCCATTCTTTCTGGTGGTCCTGGTTCACGAACTTCTCCAGCGCCACGTACATCCCCAGAATCTCTTCCTTGTTGACCTTCATGCCCCGGCCGATGGTCGAGCCACGAGGGGGCATACTGAGCCGGGCTGCGGCAATCAAATCTTTTTTGCCCATTAGCAGGCCCGCGCTCTGCGGACCCCGCATGGCTTTGCCGCCGGAGACGCAGACCAGATCAAAGCCCATGTCGTTGAACTTCCACAGGTTTTCCACCGGCGGCACATCGGCTGCAATGTCGATCATCGTGGGTATATTATGCTTTTTACCCAGCGCCACCCAGTCTTCGTGCATGATCTTGCCCTTGTCGGACTGGATATGCAGGAACCAGAGCAGGGCCGTTTTTTCGTTAATGGCCTTCTCGACATCGGCAATGGTTTCAACCTCCACGATTTTGCAGCCGGTATTGGTCAGCGCGTGGTTGTAGCCTACGTTGTGGCCTTTCTGGGCAATCACCTCCGACTTCATGCCGGTGCCTTCCAGATGCGGCAGTTGCTCCACTTTTTTCTGGTCCATACCGGTCAGCACCCCCGCCAGCCCCAGCGTCATGGCCGAAAAGCAGCCGGCCGTTACCACCGCCGATTCCGCGTGCGTCAGGGCCGCAATTTTTTCGCCAACTTTCGTCTGCACATCATCCAGCATGACAAACTCTTTGGAGGCTGCCTGAATGGCGTCCATGACTTCGTCGTGCATGAGCGAGCCCGTCATTGCCGTATAGGTCCCGGCGGCATTGATAAAGGTACGGAGGCCGAGTTCTTTGAATAGGTTACGGGCGGCCGCTGGCGCTGCCAACGCGGAGTCAAACGGAGTTACGCTACCAAACAGGCCACCAAGCAGTGGCATAGCTGATAGACGCCCAAGGAGCTTTCGTCTACTGAGCATAGCAGGTAAGGGTTATCAGGATAGGAAGTAAACTGAGGGGTAAACTACTGAAATTTCAGCTATTTCAGAAGCGAAATACTCACAGCTTCATAATTCGTTTCGAGATTTTCTGATTGCCAACGCTGATTTGGAGAATATACGTCCCGGCGGGGAGTGCATCGAGCGGCAATGTGGTGGTTTGGGCACCCGTTTCCTGCCGGAGCAGGGCCTGACCGGCGAGGTTTGTCAATTCCAGCGAAGCGGGATTCGCCGGCGATAAGCCGTTGATGCAAATCGTTAACGTACCGGTCGTGGGAACGGGGAAAACGTCGATAGCATCCACCAACAGCTCAAGGCCTAAGAGCGGGTTTACCGTCACTACTACCGTACCGCCGGTAATGATCCCCGTGCCGCACACATTGCTGACGTTTGTCAGGTAATAGGATGTAGTCTTTGTGAGCGATATTGCCATCGTGTACGAACTGGCTGCCGTCTGGATCGTCTGCACCGTACCGGCTCCGGCAGCC
Source organism: Nibrella saemangeumensis (assembly GCF_039541915.1). Taxonomy (NCBI): domain Bacteria; kingdom Pseudomonadati; phylum Bacteroidota; class Cytophagia; order Cytophagales; family Spirosomataceae; genus Nibrella; species Nibrella saemangeumensis. Next base: position 45,012 of record NZ_BAABHD010000030.1, on the reverse strand, counting down.
GTGCTATCGCGGTATGAGAAGGTCCACGGTCCCTCGCCCCCTAACGCAACGGATACCGTGGCCGATTGACCCACCGTCAGGGTCTGGCTGCCCGTCAGCGTAGCCACGGCCCGCCCACGCACGTTGACCGGCAGGGTAGCTTTAGGACCTTCGCATCCGGCGATTGTCTGTGTCACCTGATACATGTAGGTTGCTGCTTTATCAGTATTAATGATGGGAGCGGCATTCAGTCGACTGCCATCTGCATTGTACCAGATTAAACCTGTACCGGTCGCCGTCAGGACTTCGGGTGGCGAAAACTGACAGATGTCTTTTGCGGTAACGCCCGGCGCGTCGGGTACCGGGCTGATGGTAACCTGTAACGGCGCTCGCGAACTTTCGCAGCCATCCAGGGTTTGAGTGACATAGTAAGTGGTTGAACCAAGCTGGCTGGTGTTGGGCACCGGCGCAACCGGAGATCCGGTAGTGTCGGCCGTACTGGTGTACCAAAGCAGGTTTTGCCCCGTTACCGGTAGCATTGGCGCGGTTGCGTTCTGACAGAGCGTTATGTGCTGCACAGCAGGCGACGGAGCCGGTTTTATCCTGATCCAGTACGCATCACTCTGCGCTTTCGGATTCGTACTGGTGACTTTTACCCGAGACCGCCCTCCTTCTATCTGCTGAATCTTCCCGCTTATGGCAGAGATGTTATTGCCTTTGATAATGCTTGACACATACGAGTTATTATTTTGGTCGTAAATCGCCAAGGTGAAGGTATTATCTTGCTGGAAGTCGAGCGAAGACGTAAACGATACCTTCAGTTGGCTGCCGGGGCAAAACACCGTGTCGTTGATACTGGTTAGCTGAAACGTTGGCAGAGCGTCCGGAAACTGAATCTCAGCCGTGTAAACAGAAGCAGGGCCTTCTCTGAAATAAACGTTCTGCACATTGTACAGCGGCATCCAGGTATAGGCAGCTACGTTATTATACACAGCTTTCACCAGAAAGTTGGCATACCGTATATGCCAGGGGTAACCCTGCGTGGATGGCTGGAAAGGATTGGTCGCAAACTCGAAGATGCCCCGTCCATCAGTCTGTCTCTGAAGAACAGGCGTGGGTGTAACTTTATTGGAGTACCAGTCGATAGGGTAGATCTCAATGGTGGCATTATCCATCGGTTTACCCTGAGCGTTTACAGCTTTAAGTTGAATTTTAGCCGGAAATGCCTTTGTTATGTAAGCTTCACCTACTATTGGCTTACCGCCTGTGGTGTTGAGCAGATTAACGGTATGTTCGTCCCATACGATGTTGTCGTATGTGGAATTCATGATGGAACTGATAGCCTCAAACGATTGCTGATTTATCGGGTTGTTCCGGCTTTCTACCCGCATGGCGTATATATCAACAGCTCCCCTGGCGTGACCGAATTCATGCGTAACACCGTCAGTAGCCCATTTACCGAACGGACCGCCATACAAATGCCATGGCCAGTTGTGGTATATGGTCGTGTTGCCCCCGTACCATCCGCCACCGCTTGTAACGGGGGAGAATCCGTTGATCACCAGCTTATAGGTGTACCCAGGGTGGGGCCTGGAAATTTCCGGCCCGGCATCTCCGTCGAAGACGTAAACCGAGTCGGCTCGAAAATCAAACCGGCCCTTAAAATCCCGGGAACTGTTAAAATTGGCAGTTACAGTCGCTAGCTGATTCCGGGCAATCGTCGCGATGTCTTTGCTAGACGTGTGCTGGAAATAATCAGCTGTTTGCCTCTCCACCGCAATGACTACATTGAACGCCCATAGTTCCTGCGCATAAACGGTCCGGTTACTGATGACAATAAAAAGGCAGACACTCAACAACCGAAAAAGCAGACGATGACCCATGGCGACAGGAAGAAAAGAAGGACAAGAGTGACAGGCCAAAAGTAGGGGCAGCGTGCTACTTAGAGAATGAGTAATGTCAGGGAGGTTACTGACATTCAGTCGATTTAGGCCTCGTTCATCACTTTTTGATAAATCGATGCTCCCTGCGCCGGTCACCATCCGTCACGCGAATCCAGTACCCACCGGGAGCCAGGTTACTGACGTTCATCTCCAGCAGGAAATAGTCGCCCTGCCGCATCAGAGGAATGGCCTGCCGGTTGAGCCGCCCCTGTACGTCGTATACGCTTATGCTTACCTCCGTGGCTTTCGGATGGGCGTAGCGAATGGATAGGGTGGAGGCCGCCGGCACAGGGTATACAGTGAGGCTACTGTCATGGGGGGCGGTGCTGAGAATGGGGCCGGTCGGCAGGCTATTGTCGCCCGCTACCCGCACCCGTTTCACCGCCGAACGGCCCGTGCAGTTCTGCTGGTTGATCTGCACCTGGTAAGTCCCCGATTGATTTACCAGCAGTTGATGGCCGGTGGCACCGGTCAGCGGGGTTTCATTGCGGAACCACTGGTAGCGAAAATCAGGTGCGCTGGGTGCCTGCAACCGAACCGAGGCACCCTGGGGAAGCAGCAACTCCTCGTCGGCCGGCAGGAGGGAAATCGTGTTAACTGTGGAGGCCCGGATCACTACGCCGGCCGATGTGACCTGACAACCCTGCTGTTTGATCCGTACCTGGTACGTTCCGGGTTCTTTTGCCTCCAGCGTACCGGATTGCGCCCCCGCAATGGGCTGGCCGTTACGCAGCCATTCGAACGGAACGGCAGCTATACCTTGCTCGGTAATAGCCGTTAGGGTAACTGACGCATTTGGGCAAAGCCATTGCTCCTGGGCGGGGGAGAGTGTGACCGTCGGCGTGGTAATCCGGACGCTTACCGGCTCCGAGGTGCCGGTGCAGCCGTTGCGGTCGGTAATCCGGACTACGTAATTACCTGATTCGCTCACCGTCAGCGCAGCCCCGGTGGTACTGGCCAGGACATTCCCATTGCGTAGCCACTGGTACTGGTAACCGGCATTGGTACCGGCGCGTAGCGTCAGCGTGCTTCCGGCGCAAAGGAGCGTATCGCGGCCGGGTGTGATGGCCGCAGTAAACTGGCACTGGCTCGGACGCAGGCCGCTAACGAGCAATGAAAACGGCTGAGCGCCGTAGGTCAGGTTATTTTTATGGGAAATGGTGAGGGTGTAGGTCTGGTCGGCTACCGGATTGGCAATGTATACCTGCTCTACATTGTCGCGGATGTTGTCGCCCCGCTGCGCCGGCTGCCCGGGTCGGCTGGGGTCCAGTACCCAGGGCAGGTACACGGTACGACCGTCGCTGATGCGGAGGTCCAGATCGTTGATGAGCCTGGGGGTGCGGTTGTTCAGGTTGGCCGCGCTGAGCTGGGTAGCCGGGGCTTCGGGGTCGGTCCAGACCAGCGTAATCACCAGCGGTTCGCCACCTTTGGCAACGACCTGCTCTGTAACGGCGCGGTTTTGCGGCAGCGTGCGCTCATAGAGCCGGTGAATATTGGGTTCGTTCACGATCACCTGGGCGGCTTTCTCCGTGTTCAGCACACCCCAGCCTAGCTGATAGTCAGGCCCCCTGGCTGGTTCGGGACGGTCGGCGGTATGAATGGCCAGGCCTTTCAGTGTTGCCGAGCGCATAAACTGGGGTATGCCATTGGGTTCTTTCATGCGTTGGGCATACAACTCCTGCAGCAGCAGCAATGAGCCGGAGACATTGGCGGAGGCCATGGAGGTGCCGGTATAGGTGCCGTAACTCGTGGGACTTTCGGCCAGTGATGAGAGTATTCGCGTGCCGATACCCACCAGATCGGGTTTGATGCGGCCGTCGTCGGTAGGCCCCCAGCCACTATAGGCTGATGCCTTCAGGCGGGTAAGCTGGTTCTGGGCATTTAGTGTAACATCGGCGGCTCCGACCGTCAGCACATTTTTGGCAGTAGCTTCGCCGGGAATGACATCGTAGCCGTCGTTGCGGCTACGGGGCAGGGTGCTTTGCTGACTGGTGTTTTTCAGGTAATAGGGGGTTCCGGCGGTTGGTCCGGTTTCGCTATGCTTATTATCGGCCGACCGGACCATCAGGTAATACGGATTGTTGAAGGCGATCCGGTCCAGGTCGCGGGCGCGGCCGGAATAAAAACCGTACAGGTAATCTTCCGTATCACTGATAGCCGGGGTACCCCACCATTCCCACTTTAGGTCCGGATTGCTGCCGGGACGTTGTTCGTTCAGTACCCAACCGGTAATGGGGCCGTAGGCATGGTTGGAGATGAGCAGAATCGGAGCGGCTGCGGTGATTTCGGTCAGGTCGTTGGTGTAATCCCAGACCAGGAGTTGAGCGTTGAAGGCCATACCGCGGGCGGCCGGGTTGATCCCTCTGGCGATCAGTGTACCGGCCATATGGGTGGCATGATCACTTAACTCGCCGGTGCTGTTCATTGGCAGAATCCGGCCGGTCAGTTCCTGGTGGTCAGCCCGTGGTTTGCCACCATCCCATATGGCTAACTTACCGGCTACATCGGTACTGCTGCCGTTGACCACCAGGCCTAGTGGCCCTTTGGTATAGAGGCTTTGGGTGCGTGTACCGGCGGCTGCTTCGGTATTGTGCAGGGAATAATAAATCGGCTGCCCCAGTGAATCAATTTCCTGCAGCGTTATCCAGCGGTTGCTGGAATACTTTTTGCGGAGGGGCCAGCCCTGCTTCCTGGCTTGCCGCAGGGTCTGCTGGCGGAGGGTTTTGTAACGGGATTGTAGTTCCTGCTGCCAATTACTTTTTGCGTCCAGCTTTATCTGACCATAGGAACCGATGTTCGTCCATATTGTAAAAAATACCACTGCAATGCCCTTGCACAGGGCAACGGCTACCTTTCGGCCGCTCCAGGGCCTATGGTTCAATAACGCAGTCGTAGAGGTGTGCAGAAGCGCTACAGCTTTATAATTCGTTTGATTCGGGTGGGCGAGGCACCATCCTTCTGAATCAATACAAAAAATGTACCGCTCGGCAGGTCAGTCAGATCGAGGGTCGCTGTATAAATTTTTTTGTCGCTTCGCATTGGTACGGACCGCACCATAACGCCATAGAGGTTGGTAAGCTGTACCACGGGCAGTGGCTCATTGGCGGTAGCGGCCGGTATCTCTACGGTCAGCATCTTAGCAGTTGGGTTGGGGAACACGGCAAAATAATCGTCAGCCGGTGCCGGCTCCGTCGCCAGGATTACGACCGTTACCTCTTCGGACACCAGCTCTCCGCAGCCGTCGATGCTGGCTCTGACTGAGTAGCGTCCCGACCGGTTGGCCGTATAGGTCTGACCGGTGGCTCCGGGAATGAGACTGCCATCCAGCAGCCACTGGTTACCCGACGCGACGCTGGAGGTGAGCGTAAAGCCGTCGCGGGTAATTGCCGGTGGAGCAGCCGTCCGAACGCTTACCTGAACCGCCGATGAGGTGGTGGGTAAACAGGCATTAGCCACCTGCACGGCGTAACTCCCCTCCGACGACGCGAAGTACGCGGCCGAGGTAGCACCCGCAATGGGCTGGCCATTGCGCAGCCACTGGTACGACAACCCCGTACCGGTATTGGCCCGGAGCGTAACAGCACTGCCCCGGCAGATGGCCGTTGACCCATCGGGTGTAATGGTAGCAGTAATGGCATCGCCCGTCGTCAGGACTACGGCCGTACGCTGCGCAACCGGGCAACCCAACGCTTTTATTTTCAGGTCGTAGAAGTAGTACCATGAGCTGGTTAGCGTGTCGGTTCGAGAAGGTTGGATAAACTCCGAACCTTTGATGCTAACCATACCGGGCAGCTGAAATGGAAAACCGCTGACGCCTGCATTGCTTCGGAAGATGCTGGCCCCGTCTTCGTACTCAATGGTGATTTTGTAATCGCCCGCTTCCGGAATGCGCAAATTGAGCGGGTATTCGGCACCGGGGTCGTTGGGATCGTCGGCTAATTGGCCATTGGGGGCCGGGCCGGTAACGTTGGGGTTGCGGGTAGCAGTAACGTCGAGGGTAACGACCGAAACAGGGGAGTCATCGGCCCGGCGAACGGTAAATGTCAGTCGGCCTGACGTGCCAATGTAAAGCCTTGCGCTCTCAATCAGCAAGGGTACCTGTACCGATAGCAACGGAGACGGCCCGAAGTTACCGGCGTATGATCCACCACCAAACGCGCTCTTGCTGGCAGGACCCAGCCGGCCGGCAAAATCATTGATGGCTGCGTAATAGGTATCATTGGTGGGTCTCAGGCCCGTAGACGCCCGGTTGCCACCCGCCAGGAAATTACCGCCTGATGGGGAGTCGTACCAGAAGGCGGTGCCTGCCCCGGAATTGGTCAGGGAAACAGCTGCATCCTGACCGCAGGCCAGGGCTGCAAAAATACCGGTAGCCGGAGCCGGACTGGTGGTGCGGCTAACCGTAATCTGGTTATTGGTACCATCCTGGTCAGCGTTCAGCCCCGTGGTAGAGATAAACTGGTAGCTCCGGCCCGGTTCGAGTCGTACCTGAGGAGGAACTTTTAATGATAGCGTCGATTCGCTGAAAGCCGCCAGCGACGGTACGGTGCCGGTTAACGTGGTCAGTTCGTTCTGACTGGCATCTACAATCCGGATGGTCACCGGAATATGCTGCTGAAGTTGCGTGCCGAAGTTCCGTATCCGCACGGCTACGGTAAAGCCCGCGTCGGAACCGGCTCCCGTCTGGGCACAGAAACTGGACTCGGGAGAGACCAGCGTGATCACCCCCACATCGTTGGCGGTACGGATATATTGAAGCAGATATTCCTGGGTTTCACCGTTGGTGTACGGGCCGCAGGGTGTAACCGTTCCGGCATTATTCGTTTCGACGGCCACAATCCGGAGCCGGGTAAACTGCCCGTTGGCCAGTCCTGGCGGAGCCGTAATCGTGCCGGAAAAGGTACCTCCTCCGCTCAGTACCCCGGATGTAGCGGCTGTTTCACTTGCATCATCAAAATCGCCATCCAAGTTCCAGTCTACATAGGCCTTCACCACCACATCACGGGGGGCATCACAACTGCCCACCGTCACCGACAGTGGCAACTGCTGGCCCGACTGCACCGTGGTCATTTGCTGCATAAAATCCGAATACGCCGAACAGGTGCCGGACCCGCGCTGGTCGATGCTGCCGATTACGACCCGGTCGATGCGGCTGCCGGTATTGGCCGTAGCCGCCGACGAGCAGTAGGCTTGTCCGCCCGCACCGCTCACCAGCAGGGAGTAATCCTGCTTGCCGTCTTTCAGATTACCCTTGTGCGCAATGGTCAGCGTGTAGGTACGGCCGGGAATAGGATTCGGAATGACAATCTGTTCCACATTGTCCCGGATGTTGTCACCCCGCTCAGCGGGTTGATCCGGGCGGTTCGGGTCCAGCACCCAGGGCAGTATATTCTCGCTGCCGCTGGTGAGCCGGATATCCAGGTCGTTGACAAGTTTGGGGGTGCGGTTATTCAGGTTGTCTGATGAAATAGAGGTAGGTGTACCTTCCGGATCAGTCCAGCAGATGGTAACCATCAGCGGTCCCCGGCCTGAGGCTACCAAGGATAGGGTGTAGGTCTGGTTCTGATTCAGCGTTCGTTCGTCCAGGATGTGGCTGCGGTCGGCGTTGTGGATGACCGTAGCGGCCCGTTCCGCGTTCAACAGTCCCCAGCCGTAGCGGTAGTCGGGGCCGGGAGCGGTGCCAACCTCTTCGGCGGTATGAATGGCCAGCCCTTTCAGGGTCGACGAGCGCATAACTTTCCCGTTGTTCAGCTGCGCAAAGTACTCCTGTAAAAGGAGCAGTGAACCGGATACGTTGGGCGAGGACATCGACGTGCCGGACTGGGAGACATACCGGTTTGCGCCCGCCGAACTGGCCGATAAGACACTGACGCCGACACCGACTATATCGGGTTTAATGCGGCCGTCATCCGTAGGTCCCCAACTGCTGAACGACGCCAGCCGGGCGTCGGCTGGCTGAAAGTAGCCGTTGGCGATGGAACTGACGGCACCCACGGTCAGAATATTTTTCGCCGTGCCGTAAGTGCTGATCTGGTCGTAACCGTTCTGGTCTTTCCGCAGGTAAGTACTGGTTGTGTTACGGCTACCCAGGTAATAAGAGGCACCAGCCGCCGGGCCGTTTGAGCCATGACTGTTTCCGGCCGATTTGACGATCAGGTAGTAAGGCGCGTTGACGGCAATGCGATCCCAGTCCCTGGCTTCACTGTTGTAGATGCCGAATTTGGTATCCTCCATGGCATTCGCCGTTGTGTCGCCCCACCATTCCCACTGTGTACTGCCGGCGCGGCCGCTGTTGAAGTACCAGCCGGCCTGGGCACCGTAGGAGTGGTTGGAGATCAGCAAGTCCTGGGCGGCAGCCGCCATCTCGGTTTCATCGTTGCTGAAGTCGTATGCTTTAAGCCGGGCTCCACTGGCCATACCCCTGGCCTGGGCGTTCTGCCCTGAAGCGATCATGATTCCTCCAACGTGCGTTGCGTGGTTGTCGGCCGCCGGGCTGGCGTTGTCTGCCTGCGTCACGCGGTTGCCAAACTCGGCATGGGTCGCTAATATGCGCCCGCCGTCCCAGATCGCCAGCCGGTTCTGCACGGCCGGTGAGGCTCCGGTCAGGTTCAGCCCCAGGCTGCCGCCTTCGTACAGGGCGTTGGTGCGGGTGGTGGTACCGGCGCGGGTGGCACTATGCGTAATGTCATACAGCAACTCCCCGCCTTCGTCTATTCCTCGTAGTTTAAGCACGCTACCATCTGGCCTGACTTCCTTGATCAGGCGGTTTTGCTGCCGGGCCAGTTGCAGCGCCCGATTGTAATTGCTTTCCTGAGACTGGCGGATGTCCTCCTTTACCTTCGTTATCTGGGTACGCTGCCGGGCATTGTAAGGTAGAGGTTGCCCTGTAAGGGAAAGCCAGCAGAGTAAACAAAAACCGGTAATCAACCACTTGTAAAGATGCGACATATGCTGTTGGGGATGAAGCCAACTAAATTACGTACAGAACTGCAATTCATTGCTATACCGGAAAGAGTATTTGAAGAACGGATGGCGGGCGCAGGAAAAGCCGTTTATATACGCCTAATAAACTAATGTATCTAACGTTAATCGATTGTCGGTGAGCTATCCCCTAAAGCCCAGACGCCTATTCTGTTATGGAACGTACTCCCACCCATAAACTCCGACACCTGTTTGGCCGGGCCGGTTTTGACGCCACCCCAGTTCAACTGAATGATGCGGCCCGGCAGCCGCTCCGAAAAGTTGTTCGCAGTCTGTTTACCGATAGCAACAGCTTTGAACCCTTGTCCTTGGCAGGAACTGAAGAAGCACCAGACCGGCGCGAACTAAGAGGGATGTTCCGGAACGGACAGATCGACCGCGACAAACTCCGGGAACAAATCCGGATGAGCACCAGCCAGATTCGGGATATGAACCTGCTCTGGCTCGACCGGATGGCTTCCGGAAGGGGTGCGTTGCGGGAAAAAATGGCCTTGTTCTGGCATGGTCATTTCGCGTGCCGGGTGCGTAATCCTCAACTAGTCCGGAATTACCTGAATACGCTGCGGCAGCACGCGCTGGGCAAGTTTAGCGATCTGCTGATGGCGGTATCGAAGGAACCGGCCATGCTGCAGTTTCTGAATAACCAGCAGAACCGCAAAAACGCGCCCAACGAAAATTTTGCCCGCGAGGTGATGGAGCTGTTTACGCTGGGCCGGGGGAATTACACCGAAAAAGACATCAAAGAAGCCGCACGGGCGTTTACCGGCTGGGGTTTTACACTGGACGGCAAATTTGTGTTCCGCCCGCTCATTCACGATGCCGATGCCAAAACCATCTTTGGGCAGACCGGTACTTTCAAGGGAGAAGATGTAATAGCCATGCTGCTGGAAAAGAAGCAGACGGCTCGGTTTATTACCGGAAAAATTTACCGTTACTTCGTTAATGAGACCGAAGACCCGCGCCGGGTGGATGAACTCAGCGAACAATTCTACCGCAGTGGCTACGACATTGCAGCCCTGATGGAGACGATCTTCTCGGCCGACTGGTTTTACGATAAAGCCAATATCGGTACCCATATCAAATCGCCGGTGGAACTGCTGGCGGGGATGCAGCACACCCTGGGACTGACGTTTGAGCAGCGGCAGCCACCGATAGTCATCCAGCGAACCCTCAGGCAGGTACTGCTGTATCCGCCGAATGTAGCTGGCTGGCCGGGTGGTAAAAGCTGGATTGATAGTTCCAGTCTGCTGTTCCGGATGCGACTGCCCGATTACCTGTTGAAATCTTCGGAAGTGACCATCCGCCCGAAAGACGATGGCGACGTAAATAACGAACTGCTGACGCAACGGGGCGAACGACAGTTTCGGACGAAGGTTAATTGGCCTGCATTTGAATCGCATTTTTCCGGTATCCCAGAAGCAAAACTGCCCGATGCGCTGGCCACCTGCCTGCTGCCCTGGCCCCTGAGCCAACCGCAACGGGAGTTAATTGCTAAACAGGTAAAGTCTGGTCAGTCGCGCAGCGAACAGATCCAGACGTTAACGGCAGCCCTGATGAGTTTGCCGGAGTATCAGCTATCGTAGAATTGTACCGCTCCCCTCTAGGTGAGCCTTTTTAAGCATAGTTGCACCCGGAGGGGGCGACGTACAATGAACCCTTATGAACCGCAGAAACTTCGTAAAAAAATCGGCGCTGACCACGGCCGGCACGATGCTGATTCCGCACTTTTTGAAAGCGTATGAGCTGAACCAGTTTGGTCAGGCTGCGGCTCCCGTCAAGGTGCTGGTGATTGTACAATTATCTGGTGGCAACGATGGCCTGAATACCGTTGTGCCGTACCGCAACGATATCTATTACCGCGAGCGTCCTCGTATTGCCATTGCTGCCGATAAGGTTCTGAAGTTAAACGATGAGGTTGGTTTCCACCCGGCGCTGGAGTCCTTACGAAGCTGGTATGATGATGGTAAGGTGACAATCATCAACAATGTCGGATACCCCAATCCGGATCGTTCGCATTTTCGGTCGATGGACATCTGGCAGACGGCCAGTAATGCTGACCAGTATCTAAATACGGGATGGCTGGGTCGTTTTCTGGATGCTAACTGCGCCGGCACCGCCTGTGAGCCGCACCGGGCCATTGAGGTAGACGATACGCTGAGCCTGGCGCTGAAAGGGCAGAAACTGAATGGCCTGGCTGTGCTGAACCCGACGAGGCTGTATAACCAGACCCGCCACGGGATGGTGAAGCAATTGGCACATATGCAGCCAGAACCTGACCATACTAACGTGGCCTACCTGTACAAGACCCTGGCGGAGACGGTATCGTCCGCCGACTACGTGTACGAGAAAGCAAAAGTACAGGCGGCAAAGGCTGCGTATCCGGCGAGTGAACTGGGTAACCGGCTGAAAACGGTATCGGAGTTGATTCAGTCGGGGGTCAATACCAGCGTGTATTACATCTCCATCGGCGGCTTCGATACGCACATCAACCAGCCGGGGCAGCAGGAGCGCCTGTTGCGGCAGTACGCCGAAGCGGTAAACGTGTTCCTGGGCGACATCAAACAGGCCGGCCGGCTCAACGACGTGCTGCTGATGACCTTCTCCGAGTTCGGCCGACGGGTCAAACAGAACGCCAGCAACGGCACCGACCACGGCACGGCCAATAACGTATTCCTGATGGGCGGCAACCTGACACCCGGCAAGGTAGTCAACGAAGCGCCCAACCTGACCGATCTGGACGACGGCGATCTGAAATACACCATCGACTTCCGCAGCATCTACGCCACCCTGCTCCGCAACTGGCTGAAGGCCGACGATGTGGCCGTGCTGGGTCAGCAGTTCGATTTGCTTACCTAAATTTTAACCCCTAACTCAAACGTCAGCAAGCCGTACTTATCCGTTTTGACCTTACTCAAATCGCCTTTGATCCGGTTCAGCAAGCCATGTTCGTAACGAGTGGTAAACAGAAATCCTTTGGGCAGTTTAACCGCCAATTCAACCGGCAAAACCGGGACAATCGGTTTGTAGTGTTTGTTGATAGCGATTTGGTCGTGTTCCTGTAAATCCGGCCGGTGATGCTCTTTAAAATCCGGCAGTCGGGCCAAAGAAATAAGCAATAGTTGGCCGCCTATTCCGGTGCCAACCGATACCCGACCGGTTACGTTATAATGCAGCGTTGAGGTCAGGCCAATCGTATAGTCTGAACTTCCTGCCCCAGCATACCCCATATCTAATCCCCTGACGTCTACTACTCTGGTAAGTTCATCCCAATACGTATGTTTGGATAGGTTAGTCTGGGTGCGCCAGCTTACATTCGCCGTAAGCGGCCTCACGAATAGAGCGCCAACACCAAGGCCACCGATTAAGAAGCGGGGGCGCGTCGTTTTATCGTACCATAAAATGGGATAAACCCCCTTATTCGGATTGTTTACAGGAATGTATAGATTCCCGTTTTGCGTGAAAAAGCATTCGTAGCCGGCGGATTGCGCGTAGAGGTTGGCAGAAAAGCAGCTAATAAATAACCCTAAGCAAAAGAGCAGTCTCATAGTTTCAGGAATTTTTGTTGCACGCTAGATCCACCACTGATCAGAACAGCCTGGTAAGAACCTTTGGGCTTATCGTCAAGCGTAATACGCAGATCAATAGCCTTTCCGTCCAGGGCGTTCTGGTTAACAAACATGGTTCCTGCGGGATCAAAAACCTGTAGTGTTAAGGCCTGCTTATTCGGATTTGGCGCGTAAATAAAAATCTGAGTGGTGGCCGGATTAGGAAAAGCCGTTAATTGTAAGTCAGCGCTCCTGTCTATGTCAGGTTTATCATTGCAACCTGTAATAAGGCCCAATAGAAGCAAAACAATAGTAAATCTTTTGATCTGTTTGCTGCAAATCCCGATCATAAAGTATTGCATTATAATACGTTCATTTTTTAGGGTACGAAGATAACTGATGCGTACGTTTACTCCTCTTAAATCGTTTGCAGAAATTCCACCATTTTGTCGAGTGCCCGGGCGCGGTGGCTGATCTGGTTTTTCTGCTCCATGGTCATTTCGCCCAGTGTCTGGTCAAATCCGTCCGGTACAAACACCGGGTCGTAGCCAAAACCGCCGGTACCCCGCGGTTCGGTGATAATATGCCCGCCAATGATGCCTTCAAACTGATATTCTACGCCGTGCAGAATGAGCGTAAATACCGTGCGGAAATGGGCCCGGCGGTCGGCCACGCCGTTTAGCTCCGACAGGAGTTTCTGCACATTGCGGGAATTGTCGCGGGGGAGTCCGGCGTAGAAGGCGGAGTTGACACCCGGTTCGCCGTTGAGCGCGTCGACCTCCAAACCAGTGTCATCGGCGAAGCACGAGACGGCGTAGTGGGTCCAGACGAACTCGGCTTTCTGGCGCGAGTTGCCGGCGATGGTGGTCTGGGTTTCGGGCAGCGATTCAGTGCAGCCGATGTCCTGGAGCGTTTTCAGTGTAAACGCGTGGCCCAAACGGGCGGTTACCTCTTCCAGTTTGTGGGGGTTGTTGGTTGCGAAGCAGAGTTCCATAAGGGAGGAGCATAAAAAAGCCCTTCGCAAAACTACGAAGGGCTTTGGAAGACGTTACGGAAAATTATTTAACACTCAGAATTTCGAGGTCAAAGGTCAGCGGAGCGTAGGGGCCGATATTCTGGCCGCTACCCTGTGTACCATAGCCCAGCGTCGACGGGAAGATAACGGTCGCTTTTTCTCCGGCCCGCAGTTTTTGCAAAGCCTCTTCCCAACCTTTCACCACCCGGCCTTCGCCAATGGTTACATTGATGGTGCCTGCGTCAAATTGTTTGTCAGTCAGCAGTTTACCGCTGTACTTGACATTGACCGTTTTACCGGTCGTAATCAGGACCGAATCCGGCCGGGACTGAGTTACGGCAATGCGTAAGCCGTTGTCCTGCTTTTGCGTAATCGTCAGCTTTTTAGCCTTTACGTAATCTTCAATCTGTTCGTCTTCCGTGCGGACGCTGGCCACTTTCAGATCGTACCGGACCGGTGAATACTGCGGCAGCAGCAACGTACCAACCCGGCCGTTGTCGAGGTATGACGGCACGAGCAGAATGGCTTCTTCGCCTTCCTTCAGCTGACTAATGCCCAGAAACAGGCCGGCGGTGATGTTAACGGGCCGGTCGAGGTACACAAACGACAGGGGCTTGTTGGCGGCAACCTCAGTACTATCCACAATCAGGTTATCCAGTCGGCGGGCAACGTAGTGGTACTGTACTTCATCACCAATTTTTGGTTGCTGGGCGTTGGGCACCGGCTTTACTATGTAATAATACAGGCCCAGATCGTTTTTCTGAATCTGACCGCGCAGGTTATTCTGAACAATATACTGTTCAATCTCCTGCTCGTTCTCACGTCGTTTCCGATCCTGGAGAGCTTCGCCGGACTGTAGGCAGGAGACTACACTAAAGCTGATGCTCGCCAGAGCCGCAAAGAACAAAACTTTATTTACCAGGGTACGCATCTTCTTGTTTGAAGGGCTAAGTCATTCTTTATGCTCAATTGAATGACAAAGATAAAACGGAGCCGGATAGCGTTTGGTGCTATCCGGCTCATTAAAATTGTTAGCGCGGAGCGCCTGAACCACCGGCTCCACCCGGTGCCGGCGCGCCACCCGGTACACCGGGGCCACCAGGACCGCCGGCCGGACCTTTCTTCACGTCCAGCAGATCAATGTCGAAGATCAGCACGGAGTTCGGCGGGATAACACCACCGGAACCTTCCGGGCCATAGGCCAGCGTCGACGGAATGATCAGGGTTCCTTTAGAGCCCTGGCGCATCAGCATGACGCCTTCTTCCCAGCCCGGAATGATCATACCCACGCCCACCTGAAAGTCGATGGGCTGGCCACGGGGCACGGAGCTGTCAAATACCTTACCATCCAGCAGTTTGCCGGTATAGTGTACCTTTACCATATCACCGGCTTTCGGCTGGGGACCGGTACCGGGCTGGTTAATGATATAATGAAGACCGGAGGCTGTCTTTTGAATTTTGCCGCCGAGGTTGTTTTTCGCTACGTAATCGGCAATAATTTTTTCGTCAACCCCTTTCTGCTTGTCACGGACAGACGATTGCGCTTTGGTATATTCTTCTTCGCTCTGAACATCGAGTACTTTTACCGTAAATGAAATATCGGAACCTTTGGTTACACCGGGAGGCATCGGCTGCATGGCCCGCGAGAACAGCGAGTCGGCACTAACGAAGAAGGTAGCGCTGTCGCCTTTGCCGAGCATGGCCAGACCTTCTTCAAAGCTGCCCTTGAAGGGCGGTACCTGAAGCATGATTTTGAGCGGAGTGGGTTCTTTATGCGTATCGCGCAGGACCGAATCCTTGCTGTTTTTCAGGGCCAGGTGCATGGTCATAATATCCCCGACCTTGGCTTTGCGGGCGTTGTCTTCCTGTTCGTGAATCTGATATTTTAAGCCGTTGTCGGTTACCTGAACGCGGTTGTTGTCGCAGGCAGCCATCACAGCTACGACGAATGCAGCCTTACCTAAGGTTTTGAAAAACATGAGTTTGTAATAGATTGAATGAATAAAGTAAAAACGTTAAAAAGAATGACATAGTGCCCCAGGGGCAGATTAAACCGTTTCGAGAAGCTGCTGTTGATATTGCGGTAAGACCGCCAGCAAATGCTGCTCTGTTTCTTCCAGCGACAGGCTTGACCGTCCGCCGGCCGCGTTGCGATGACCCCCTCCGTTGAAATGGGTGCTGGCCAGTTCGCGTACCGAAAACTCGCCGATGGAGCGGAACGACATCCGGATTTCTTCGCCCCGGTCAATCAGAATGGCGGCCATCACTACTCCTTCTACCGAGAGGGCGTAATTGACCATACCCTCGGTATCGCCCGTTTTTGAGCGGAAACGCTTCAGTTCATCGGCTGTCAGGGTGATGTACGCGAATTTGTATTCCGGCCGTACCTTCAGTTTTTCGTTCAGTACGTAGCCCAGCAGGCGCAGCTTGTCCAGGGAGGTATTGTCGAAAATACGCCGGTGAATGCTGCTGACGTCGATGTGCAGGTCCACCAGATCGGCGGCCATGCGGTGCACATCGCCGGTAGTGGAGGGATGACGGAAAGAACCGGTATCGGTCATCAGGCCGGCATACAGGCATTCGGCAATGGGAATATCAATCAGGTCTTTATCGCCCAGCCGGTTGATCAGGTAAAAGACAAGCTGGGTGGTGGCGGCTGCTGATGGGTCCCAGTAAGCCAGATCGGCAAAGGCTTCCGGCTCCAGGTGATGGTCGATAAGTATTTTGGTGGCGCGGGCCTGCCGGACCATGGGGCCGAGGTCACGAATGCGGTCTAGACTGGAGAAGTCCAGGCAAAAAATAACGCTGGCTTCTTCCATCAGTTGGCTGACCTGTACCCGTACTTTCTCCTCAAACGCTACTACTTCGTCATTGCCTGACAGCCAGTGCAAGCCGGTGGGGTAGTCGGTCGGCGTAACAACCGTTACGCGATGCCCTTTCTTCTTTAAATACCCGGCCAGTCCCAGTGATGAGCCCATGGCATCGGCATCGGGGTTCTGGTGGGTGGTGATCAGCACCGTCTGCGGTTGTTTAAGCAGGTCGCCAATCGCTTCAATATCTTGCATATACCAAACGTCCGGACCGTTGCCCAAAGGAGCGGGTCCGGATTCTAACCCCAAAAGTACGAAGTTTTTAGCAAAGTAGCGGCCTCTGATGTCGCACGGCAATTGGGTGAAAGTTTGTAGCTTTGCCGCCGAATAAAATTCTGTATACAACCGCATGGTAACCAACCGAACATTCACAATGATTAAGCCCGACGCCGTTGCGGAGGGTAATACCGGTGCTATTATCAAAATGATTGAAGAAGCCGGCTTCCGGATTGTAGCAATCAAGAAAGTGCAATTGACTAGTGAGCGGGCCGGCCAGTTCTACGCCGTACACCGCGAGCGGCCGTTTTATAATGACCTTTGTGCCTACATGTCGTCCGGTGCGATTGTGCCGATGATTTTGGAGAAAGAAAACGCCGTTGCCGATTTCCGGACGCTGATCGGTGCAACCAACCCGGCACAGGCCGCCGAAGGTACCATCCGCAAGCTGTACGCCAAATCCATCGAAGCCAACGCCATTCACGGCTCCGACTCCGACGAAAACGCTAAAATTGAAGGCGATTTCTTCTTCGCGGGGGTAGAGCAGTATTGATACTGGTTGATTTGTCATCCCGTTTTTTGTCATCCCGACGCAGGAGGGATCTTATTGGTTAGCTGACGCCTGAGATCCCTCCTGCGTCGGGATGACAAAAATTACTAAACCGTCTTCCGATACCGCCATACCGCCAGCGACAACAACGTAGTGGCGATGAGTAAAAGGGCGAAGAATTGCTGCTGAACGTCGCGGAAGGTGCTGCCTTTGAGCATGACGTTTCGGGAAACTTCGATGATGTACTTCAACGGGTTGATGGTGTCGAGGTACTGCGCCCACATCGGCATGTTCTCGACGGAGGCAAACAGGCCGCTGAGGAGAATAAACAATACCAAACAGAAAAACGCCACAAACATGGCCTGCTGCTGCGTTTCCGACAACGTAGAAATCAGCAGGCCCAGCGAAACGCTCAGGAGCAGAAACAACAGCGCAAATCCGTACATCAGCGGAATACTGCCTTCAGTCGGTATCTTGAACAGGAACACCCCCACCAGCAACCCAACGGTGAACTGCGCGAGCCCGATAATGACAAATGGAATCATCTTCCCCAGGATGAACTGATACCGCTGGATGGGCGTGACGTTGAGCTGCTCCATCGTACCAATCTCTTTCTCCCGCACAATATTCAGGGCGGCAATCAGTCCGCCAATCAGAATCAGCAACTGGAACAGAATGGCCGGTACCATGTAGGTCCGATACTCCAGTTTTGGATTAAACCAGTACTGATTCTGCACCGTGAGCTGCTGCATGGTACCGGGCGCAACGGGAAAATTCTCCACCACAATATCCTGATTAAAATCCCGGATGATGGTCGACGCGTAGCCGTTGGCAATTCCCGCTTTGGAACCGTCGATGGCGTTGACCATCAGTTGAGTGGTAGCGCTGTTATCGCGGTACAGGTCTCGCTCAAAATGGAGCGGAATCACGAGTACCAGGTCGGCTTTGCCGTCGAGCATCAGTTGGCGGGCCTGTTTGTAGCTGGGTACGTACCCTAGAAAGTTGAAGTTGCTGATGTGACGGAATTTGCCGGCCAGTCGCTGCGAGAAGGTGGTATGGTCATGGTCGACTACGGCAATATTCAGGTTCTTGACTTCGAAGTTGGCTGCAAACGACAGCAGAATCAGCTGCATCAGCGGGGCCGAAATAATCATTCGCAGGAGGACCTTATCCCGAAATATCTGCTTGAATTCCTTTTCGACTAAAAACAGAATACGTCTCATGACAGGCGGGTCTTAAGGTTTCGCAAACTCATCCCCACAAAAAACAGGGTCATCCCCATCAGCACCAGCGTCTCTTTGTAGAGGTACCCCAGGCCGACACCTTTAATCATGATGCCTTTCACAATCTGAATAAAGTACTTGGCCGGGATGATGTTGGAGATGATTTGCAGCGGCCGGGGCATACTCTCAATCGGGAAAATGAACCCGGACAGAAAGATGGTGGGCATCAGCATAATCACCAGCGAGCTAAACATGGCAACTAGTTGCGAGTTGGTCAGCGAGGAGATAAAAATGCCGATGACCAGCGCCAATAGGATAAACAGCAGCATCTCGACAAGGAGCAGCGCCAGACTGCCATTGAGCGGAACCTTCAACAGAAAAACACCGAGCGCCAGAATCAGGCAGCCGTTGATGAACGAGAGCAGCAGGTAGGGCAGCACTTTGCCGAACAGAATCTGACCCTGGTTGAGGGGAGAAACCATCAACACCTCCATCGTACCCATTTCTTTTTCGCGGGCAATGGTTACCGAGGTCATCATCGCCGATACCAGCAGCAGCACCAGCGTCATCACGCCCGGCACAAAGACAAACGCTCCTGCCAGTTCCGGATTGAACACCATCCGGGAAGCGATGTCGATGTTCATGGGCATAAAGTTGCCGCCCTGCTGCTCGTTGACATAGTCGCGGATAATGGCCGAGGCATAATTGGTCAGGCTGATAGCCGTGTTCTGCTCCGACGCATCGGCCAAGAGTTGCACGGATGCCTGCTTCCCATGCTCGAAATCATTGGAGAACCCCACCGGAAACACCAGCACCATCTTGATGACCCCTTTCCGGAAAGCCGGCTCAATATCGTTGTACGAACGCAGGTTCTGCTGCAACTGAAAATACCCCGACGACAGCAGCCGGTTGGTAATCTGGCTGGAATGCAGGCTATGGTCGTTGTCGAGCAGCGCGATTTTGGCGTTCTTGATTTCGTTGGTCAGCGCAAAGCCGAACAGCAGTACCTGCGCAAACGGGATGCCGAACAGGATGAGCAGCGTCCGTCGGTCGCGCAGGATGTGCAGAAATTCTTTTTTGACGAAAGCGAAAAAGCGGTCCATTTTTAGTAAGCAGTTTGCAGTAGGCAGTTTGCAGTGGGCGGTTGGCAATTGGTAGAAGATGAGCCACTACGTTGCCCTAAAATCTGCCTACTGCCTGCTGAGAACTGCCCACTATTTAGTTGATGTTCCTCTCGCCAGAATCTGGAAAACGCCGTCCATGGAATCGACGCCGTACTGGCTTTTCAGCGCGCGGGGTGTGTCGAGGGCCTGGATGCGGCCGTCGACCATGATGGAAACGCGGTTGCAGTACTCGGCTTCATCCATATAGTGTGTCGTGACAAAAATCGTGGTGCCCCGGTGGGCGGCTTCGTAAATCATATCCCAGAACTGCCGGCGGGTAATCGGGTCGACACCCCCGGTGGGTTCGTCCAGAAACACAATTTTCGGCTCGTGAATCAGCGCTACCGAGAACGACAGCTTCTGTTTCCAGCCCAGCGGCAGCGAGGCTACCAGCGTGTCGGCAACGGAATGCAGGTTCAGGTTCTGTAGAATTTGCTCCGTTTTGCGTTTAATCTCGGCTACGGATAGGTCGTAGATGCCGCCGTAGAACCGGATATTCTCACGTACGGTCAGGTCTTCGTACAAGGAGAACTTCTGGCTCATGTACCCAATCTGCTGCTTGATTTTCTCCGTCTCCCGGTACACATCGTAGCCCGCAATTTTGGCTTCGCCCGACGACGGTTTCAACAAGCCGCACAGCATTCGGATCGCTGTGGTCTTGCCGGCTCCGTTGGCACCCAGGAATCCAAAAATTTCGCCTTTGTCGACCGTAAATGTGATTTCGTTCGTCGCCACAAAGTCCCCGAATCTCTTGGTCAGCTTATTGGTAATGACGGCTGGTTCAGTGGTTGACTGGTTCATTGGTTTGCTGGTTCATGAGGGCCATGAAAGTGTCTTCGATTCCGGGGGCAATACGTTCGATTTCCAGTTCCTGGTGTTGTTTGTCGAGCAGGTACTGTTCAATCTGGCGTTTATCGGTGCCGTTGTGGGTCGCCAGGTGCAGCGACTCACCGAAAGCGTAGCAGGAGTCGGTGAACGGAGCCTGGCGCAAATCCTGGATAAGTCGGTACGTTTCGGCCGCCCGCACCCCGTACAACGGTTTTGTAAACCGTTTCGTAATCTCCTCCGGCGTATCAATCGCCAGAATCTGCCCGTTCTGGATAAACCCTACGCGGTCGCATAAGTCGGCTTCATCCATATAAGGCGTAGAGACCAGAATGGTAAGTCCCTGCTCTTTCAGCCGGCGCAGCATCTCCCAGAACTCTTTACGCGATACCGCATCGACACCCGTAGTCGGTTCATCCAGAAAAAGCACTTCGGGCTTGTGAATCAGGGCACAGCACAACGCCAGCTTCTGCTTCATCCCGCCCGAAAGCTGCCCCGCCCGACGGTCTTTGAACGGAGCCAACTGTTCGTAAATATCCTTAATCAGGAAGTAGTTCGCTTCGATGGTAGTGCCGAAAACGGTAGCGAAAAAATTCAGGTTTTCCTGCACGCTCAGGTCCTGGTAGAGCGAGAACCGACCGGGCATGTAGCCGATATGATGCCGGAGCTGTTTGTAGTCACCTACAACGTTCAGCCCCGATACGGTAGCTTGCCCCTTATCGGCCAGCAGCAGCGTAACCAGAATCTTAAAGAGGGTAGTCTTACCCGCTCCGTCAGGCCCGATTAGTCCAAACAACTCCCCCGGATTGACGGTAAACGACACATCCTGCAGGGCCTGTGTAGGGCCGAAGGCTTTTGCGATATTTTCAATGACAATGGCGCTCATAATAGTCAGCAGTTTGCAGTGGGCAGTTCTCAGTAGGCAGTAAAATAGGGCCAGTTGGTTGCTAACGCCAATCTGCTTACTGCTCACTGCCAACTGCCTACTTAAATCTAACCTCTCCCGGCATACCGATTTTCAGACTGCCGTCGTTTTTCACCTGCACCTTCATGGCGTAGACCAGGTTGACCCGCTCGTCTTTGGTCTGGATGACCTTTGGCGTAAATTCGGCTTTGCTGGAAATCCACGTTACCGTTCCCGGATATTCCTTATAGGTGTCGTTCGGGGCATCAACCAGCACCTTGACCTGCTGGCCGGTCTTGACGTTCACCAACCGGTCACCGCTGACGTAGGCCCGCAGCGTGATATTGCTTAAGTCGGCAATCTTGTAGAGCGGCTTACCGAAGCTGGCCACCTCGCCTTCTTCGGCAAATTTGATGGTGACCGTACCGTTGATAGGGTTCACCACCGCCGACTTCTGAATCTGGTCCTCTACATGCTGAATTTGTGCCTGCAGGGGGGCTTCTTCGGCCTGCGTGCCGCGCCGTTGGGTACCCAGTGCCGATGCCTGGGCCGCCCGCTGCTGCCGAATCAGGGCAATTTGTCGGTCAATCACGTCAATTTGAGAATTGATGTCGTCGAGTTGTTTGGTTGGCGCGGCTCCGGCGGCAATCAGGTTCTCTGCCCTCGTTCTTTCGCGTTGCAGCGTCTTCAACTGCTGCTCCTGCACCGCAATCTGCTGTGCGTAGTACGAGAGCTGGGCATCTACATTGGGGGTCTTGCTCGCAACGGCCTGCCGGCTGGCGGCCAACTGCGCTTTGCGCAATTCAAGTTGTTTGGCATCAATCTGGCCGACGCTTTGCCCGGCTTTCAGGGTTTGCCCTTCTTCTACTGCAAAGGATTGCAGCGTACCCGTGGCTTCGGCCGACACTATCGTTTCAACGGCTTCAAAGTTGCCGTAAGCATCGGCCCGGTCTTCGTCGCGGTTGCAGGCAGACAGACCGATGGTGAGGCTGAGGATAATTATTAGTGATTTCATAGTTTTAATTTCCCGTTAGCGTTCGGTATTGAATACGAGCCATAATAAGTTGCAATTCGTGGACTTTCAGGTTGAGCTGGGCCTGGTTTTCGGCGTTCAGTTCGGTGGCATAGTCGCGGGCGGCAATGGCCCCGTTGTCGAGTTGAACGGCGGTAGCCTGTCGGATGCGGCTGCGCAGGGCGACAATGTCACGGTCTTTCTCAATGATTGCCTGAATTCTCTCCACCTCGTTCTGCTGTTGACGCAGTTGAATGGATAGGTTCTTTTCGAAAGCTGCCTGCTGAATATCGACCTGCTGCCGGTTGAGGCTGAGAATCTGGCGGTCGTTTTTCAACGTGTAGGTATTATTAAAGGCCCAGTTCAGGCGGATACCGCCGATAAAGAAGCTCCGGAAATCATTGTTCAGGAAGTTCAGTCCCGGTCGCCCGATACCCGGCTGGGCGAAGGCGCTGATGCGGGGGAAGCGCCGGTTGTCGGTTAATTTGGTTTGATCCTCAAAGAGGGAGCGCTGCAAACTGTAAAGCTTCAACTCCGGACGCTGAATGGGCAGATTATCCGTAGCGAGGGAATTATCGGCGATTTGCAGCGTCGTAGTCTCGGTAACGGGTAGGCCGGTTAACAAAGCCAATAAGTCACGTAAGCCTTTGCGGACGGCGGTAAGTTCGGCCAGTCGCTGCTCCGCTTTCAGGTATTCGGCCTGCAGGGCGTCGAGGTTTAGTTGGGCGGCCGTGCCAAATTTAACGTTGGCGGCTGTTTTCTCGATACGGTTTTTCAGGTCGGCTAGTAAAGCTTCGGTGAGTTGCCGGTTTTCGTCGGTCAGTAAGGCGTTCAGGAAAAAGGTGTTTACCTGGTCTTTCAGGCGGTTTAGCTCCACATCTACCCGCTGCTGTTCGATGGCTGTATTCGCTTGCTGCACCTGCTGCTGGAGTTTCGTCAGGCCACCGTCGTACAGCAAATAGCTGGCGTCGAGAGTCAGCCTGTACTGGTCCTTGCTAAGCTGGGGAACTTTGATGTTGGGCAGTTCAATCGGCAGCTTTGTCACCTCCGACTGCCAGGTAGCCTGGCCGTTCAAGGCCAGTTGCGGTAAGCGCCGGTTGAGATCGAGGTTGGCGAGGGCTAGGTCACCGGCTTGTTGTCCCATCTCTTTTTGTCTGGTTAGCGGATAGTTCTGAATAGCGGCTGTATAGGCCTGTTCCAGCGTGACCGTGTTCTGGGCCTGCACCGTGTTCAGGCTTAGCCAGCTAATGAATCCGAGCAGAAACTTGTTCATGGTATAATGCTATTAAATGTTCATTTTAAATAGTTGTTTAATCGATGGTCAAAAAAATTTATGTTGGACGGAGATAGGCCATCACCATCTCCGGAACAATCTTTTTACGTTCTTCCATAAACTGGCGGAATCCGTCATCGTCGAGATCACCGATATACGATACAATTGGGCGGGCCAGAATTGGAAAAACAATATTGCCTATAATGGTCATAATGAGGTGCAAAGGTTTGATGGGTCGAATAGCTCCTTTACTGATTTCCTCCTGCAACTGTTTTGTGAAATAAGCTGACTTAATGACCTCTCTGACGTGTAGTTCTTTGAAAAATGTTCCACCGTTTCTACTTTCTGACAGTACGAACATAGGAATCAGTGGGTTATCAAGGATAAAATCCGTATACCGGTCAACGATCTTCCATATCTTGACCTCTAAAGGCGTCTCCTCATTGAGCAGCATTACAATCCGGCCAAAAAACGCCATAAAGTTCTCCATATAGATGCTCTTAAACAGTTGCTCTTTGCTTCGGAAGTAATAGTTCACCAGAGCAATGTTGACACCAGCCGCATCGGCAATCTGCCTTATCTTCGCTCCCTCATACCCGTACTCTAAGAAAACCTGTTCGGCTGCCCGCTTTATTTTTGCTTCGGTATCCTGTTCTTCGCCTGCCATAATAACTTCCTTCCACACAAAGGTATGATGTCTTTGTGAAATTAAACAAGTGTTTAAAATAAAATTTTAAGGTGAGTTACTGAACGGTAGCAACGGTAGCCCCAATCTTCTGGTAGTACTGGCAGAAATGCGTCAGCGGGCATTCAAAGCATTTGGGTGAGCGGGCCACGCAGATGTAGCGCCCGTGCAGAATGAGCCAGTGATGGGCTTTGGGAACGTACTGCTCCGGGATGTATTTGACCAGTGCTTTCTCGACCGCCAGCGGGGTAGTTGCCGTTTTGGGAACCAGACCCAGCCGGTGCGATACGCGGAATACGTGGGTATCGACGGCCATCGTTGGCTGATTAAAAATAAGGGAAGTAATCACATGCGCCGTTTTGCGGCCAACGCCCGGCATCTTCTGTAGCTCCTCGACGGATGCCGGTACCTCTCCACCAAACTCCGCCATCAGCACCTTCGCCATGCCGACCAGATGTTTGGCCTTATTATTGGGATACGAGACACTCCGGATATAGCTGAATACTTCTTCTACCGACGCAGCCGCCAGCGACTCCGGCTCCGGGAAACGCTCAAACAGGGCGGGTGTAATCAGGTTAATGCGCTTATCGGTACATTGCGCCGACAGAATGACGGCTACCAGCAGTTCGTAGGGATTGCTGTAGTTCAGTTCCGTTTTGGGTTCCGGGAAATTAGTCGTGAAGTAGTCTAGAAAATGACGAAAGCGTTCTTTCTTCTGCATCCTGCAAATTTAACGCTCTTTGGTCCTTCACGAAATAGAAAACCTTTCCGGTTACACCAAATAATTGGCACTGCCGGAAAGGCTAATAAACACGCATACACCCCACTCAACTAATGAACCACTGGGTCGCCAGCCCGTTCAACCAATCAACCTCACTCCCCGTAGCAGCGAATCTCCATAAGCGCTGCGGGAGCGTTGCCGTTGACTGACTGGAGGTGAATGGTCAGGCTGCTGGTTTCTACAGGTTGCTCAAAGCGGATGGTGTTCCGGCCCTGGTGATTATCAGTTTGGTGAAAAATCCGCTCCTGCCGGTCGTTGCAGAGGATGTATTCTTTCACGCAGAACGGTACTACCGTTTCGGGATGCGTCATTAACACTGATTCGAGCGGATGGTCATAGTCGGCATCGAAGAACAATTCTACCCGGCTTAGCCGCTTCTTCTCAGGCCACCGTAGTGTCAGGGTAGGGTTGGGGTCTGTCAGGTCGGCAACCCAGGCATTGGGCTGGCTGACCGGCCGTTGAATACCGTTTCGTACGTTATCCGAACTGAACAATTGAATGCCCGGTTCAATCCGCAGGGCAATGTTTTGACCTTTTGGTCGGCGTTCGGGGCACCAGAACTCAAACGTGTCAACGCCGATGTCCTCGCTTGGCTCCTGCTTGCCGTAATTAGACACGGCCGGGTTGATTCGGTTGAATACTGATAGGACTCCTGTTATACGTAGATCACTGTACTGGAGCCGGACGTGTTCGTTCTTCAGGAAGCAGTAAAAACCGTACGCTGGTTGGTCCATGACTACATCAAACGCCAGTTCAATTTCCTGCTTGCCTTTGCTCAACGGTATATCCAGCATCGCCAGCGTTACATCAGGCGTATGATTGTCTGGTCGGCTGCTCCGCCGGAACTCTACCGTCAGCATCGTGTCTGCATCCGCCACCACCCAGGCCGTCAGACGCGGTACCGGACCTTTCGTTAGCGGCAACATCTGAGCGGCCGACTCGGTGATAGGTCGCAGCGGACCATCTAACGGCAGTTCCGTTAGTCGCAATTCACTGGATGCGGTTAGGGTAGCCTGCTGGGCTAAGTCTGCCGGGTCGTGCAGGTGCAGACCTGGTATGTGCTGACCAGTTTTCAGTAGCTCCTGTTGTAAGATGGCTATTCGGGTTGACTCGCCATAAGCCCGTGGCATCAGTCCATCTTTGCTGCATAGCGCAGCTGCCATCCCGACGGCCTGCCCTACGTGGGCGCTGGTACCCATTACCCGCGACGAGCCAAAAGCGACGTGACTGGCGCTGATGATGCGCCCGGCCAGAAACAGGTTGCTGATATTTCGACTGTACAGGCTGCGATAGGGTATCTGATAAAGCCCTTTGCTGTGCCACTGGTTGCAACCCGGTTTTTCGCTGAATACCCCATCGGCCGGGTGCAAATCGATGGACCAGCCGCCGAAGGCTACGGCATCCGGGTGCGTACGCTGTTCGACGATGTCCTGCTGGTGAAGGATGTAATCGCCTTCAAACCGGCGGCTTTCGCGCTTGCCGGGTATCTGTCCGACCCATTCCAGCGTCAGGGTTTCGGCTTCGGGGAACTGGCCGGAATTCTTGATGTAGTTCCATACACCATACACCACCTTCCACAACTCCCATTTAATAGTCTCCGTATCGTGAACCGTATCGAGCCGCCCGCCGTACTCCAGCCACCACAATTGACAGCCTTGTTCTTTGGCGTTGAAACGCCGGTACCGGGGAATTTTGGTAATATCCTGCAACGCATAGGCTGGGGGCACAAACCGAACCGGCCGACCCGTATCTTTGGTATAGAAGTAAATGGAATGCCCCAGCAACTCACCATACTCGGCCGTCGGCGCAAACTTCTCACCAAACTCCTCCTGCGACTCGGCACCCATGCGAAACGCGGCTCCGGCCTGAAACGCCACAATCCCATCGCCGGATGCATCGCAGAACAGCGGAGCTACCAGTTCGTACATCGTGCTGTTCTGACTGCAAATGGCTTTTAGGCCGCTGAGGGTTTCGGCATCGGATTTTTCCACCTCATAAACCGCCGTGTTCAGCAGCAGCGCAATGTTGGGTTCGCTAATTACCTTTTCAAGCAGGATGGTATCGAAAATCAGGGGATTCCCTTCCGGATTGCGGTACAGGTTTTCAATCAGGATTTCGTCGATGACGCCCCCTTCCCGCGCCCAGCGGTTGTTGTTGCCCATGTGCGAGGTAGCGCCCAACACCCAAAGCCGAACCTCACTGGAGGAGTTGCCCCCGAGTACCGGCCGATCCTGCACCAGCACCACCCGACTGCCGGCGCGGGCCGCCGTAACGGCACAGCACAGGCCGGATAAGCCGCCCCCTACTACAATTAAATCTGCTTCGTGCCGTACCGTTTTCAGCGCACGTTTATCGGTTGCTTGTTCGCGAATCATTCGTCAGGTCGATGGATTTTGAAATGATAGAGAACCCCGTCGGCTTCACAACGTCCAGCGTTATCGTCTGGTCGAAGCCGCTTACGGGAATAGTAATGTCGGCGCTTTGGCCGGGTTGGAGGGTGGGGATTTTGTAGCCTGGACCGGGCCGCCGGGCGGTTTCACTCCGGGTGTTACTCGGAGTATAACCGCCCGGCGGCCCGGTCCAGGCTACTAAAACGTACCCCTTCACTTCATACGCCGGGAAATCATTGCGGGCGGTAATCCGCACCTGCAATTGGTGCCAGCCTTCCGGACCGGGGGTAAAGCTGAGCTTCTCGATAGTTACCGGGGCCATACCTTCGCGGTGCGTGTCGTATAGCGGGCGCTTGGTGCGGTCAGGTTCGACCAGGCCCCACGGTCGGTAGCCGCTGGGGTTGGTGCCGTGGAAGCGGCTCTGGTAATCGTTGAAGGACCACCACGAAGCGCCAATTACATACGGCAACTGGCGAATGTCTTTCAGGAACTGCTCCAGATGACTGACCTGCCCCGCTTCGCCCGATTTTGTATCGGCCCGGATACCATATTCGCTGATGAATATGGGCTTGTCGGGGTATAGTGAATGAATATGCTTCAAGACGTTTAGGTGATTGCCGTAGGTATTGGTCGAAACAAAGTCGACGTACTGACTGGCTTCATCTTCCGGCTTTTTGGGCAGGATGTTCAGCCGCATGGAAGCAAAGGTGTACAGGCGGGTGGAGTCCAGGGAGCGGGCATAGGCAATCATATCTTTCGTCCACCGCTGGCCCGACGGCGTTTCGGACAGGTATTCGTTACCGACGCTGTAGGCAATCACGCTCGGGTGATTCCAGTCGCGCTCGGCCATTTCGCGAAACTGCTGGCGGAATTTGGTGCGAATGGTATCGTTGTCCATCTGCTTCGGTGTCAGTTGCCAGTTACCGGCTTCGGTGATGATGAGCATCCCGTGGCGGTCGGCCCAGTCGTAAATGGCTTCGGAGGGGGTGTAATGGGTGAGCCGGTGAAACTCCATGCCGGCTTCTTTCATCAGCCGCAGGTCTTTTTCGATGAGCCAGTCGGGTTCCATGGAGCCCAGACCGGGATAGTCGACCACCCGGTTGCCACCCGCCAGCTTTATCGGCTGCCCATTAAGCAACAGTTGCGCATTACGTACCTCTACCTTGCGTATGCCGAAGTGGGTGGTAGTAGTATCGCCCGCTGTCGCAACCGTTAACTGATACAACTGCGGATTGTCGATGCTCCAGAGCTTAACATCGGCTGGTTTCAGGCTCGTTTCGGCTACCAGCACCGCCGTCTGATTGGCCCCAACGGCTTCGGTCCGTGTCTTCCAGGGTAAGGTAATGGCGCGGCCATTCTGCGTAACAGTAAACACCAGTCGGGAAGATGCTGCCTGTCCGGTGGTGTTGCGGATACGGGTCTTTACCCGCAGCGTAGCCGTGCCCTTAGCCAAATCCGGGTTAGCCTCCACCTTTACATTGTCTACATAGACGGCCGGTTCGACGGTGAGGTAGACGGGGCGCAGGAGACCCCCGTAGTTGAGCCAGCCGGGAAACTGACCGGCTGGCGCATCGGCTTCCCGGTACTCGTCTTTGGAACCCGGTATGGTACCGCGTCGCCAGGTATTGTTATTGACGGAGACGGCTATCGTGTTCTCTCCCGCTTTCAGGTACTCCGTAATGTCAAAATTAAACGGCGTGTAGCCACCTTCATGAGTGCCAACTTTCCGGTTATTAATCCAAAGTCCGGTTTCGTAGTACGCCCCGTCGAAATGCAGGAGTACTCGTTTGTTGCCCGCTGGCTGCCAGGAGAATGTCCGACGGTACCACGTATTGCCGGTATAGTTCAGGTACCGGTTGTCGGCCGAGAAGCAGTGCGGTACGGTGACTTTATCCCAGCGATTCGTGGGGTAATTGTCGCGGTACCACTGCTCTTGCTCACCTACCGCAGCCGGGTCCAGTGTAAACAGCCATTCACCCTGCAGGGGTATCGCATTCGGCTGCCGTATCTTGTATTGGCTGAAGGCTGGAAGTGCCGAGAAGATAAATAATAAGAGAAGTATTATATTCAAGAGTTTAGTCATAATCAGAATAAGTTAGACAGCGCATTATATTTGTAAAAACCTCGACCATGGCCACTTCCCAAACCACCCCTTCGAAACTGAGCAATCTGCAAATTGAATTGCTAAAACTGTATCCGTACAATGTGTCGGAGGAACAGCTTCGGGATATCCGGAAATTGCTGGCCGATTATTTTGCTCAGCAGGTCGACGATGAAATGAGCAGACTTTGGCAGGAGAAAGGCTGGAATGAGCAGACGCTTCAGGACTGGAAAAACGAACACATGCGTAGCCAGACTGCCGAGGAATGAGAGTTGTTCTGGATATAAATGTGTTGCTTATCGCATTGCCTGTAGCCTCCCCGTACCGTCCGATTTTTGATGCGTTACGAACTGGTCGGTTTGAACTGGTGGTGAGCAACGACATCTTATCTGAATACCATGAGAAACTAGCAGAGAAGACAACTGCTTCAGTGGCCGATAACGTCATCAAGCTCTTGTTATCACTGGATAATGTGATACTCCAGTCGGTGTACTTCGAATGGGGCTTAATGCACAATGATGCCGATGATAACAAGTACGTTGACTGCGCACTTGTTGCGAATGCCGACCACTTAGTATCCGAAGACAAGCATTTTACTATTCTCAGAGACATTGATTTTCCAAAGTTATCGGTTCTCCGAATTGACGAATTTCTCAGCCTCCTGCGTACTCAGGTTTAATTGAATCCGCTTCGACGCCCGCCAGGGAATCAGGGCCGCCAGTAAAACAACACCTGCAATGCCGGCGGTAATGCCTGCCCCGCTGCTGGCCAACGCACTCAGTCCAAATAGCATGACGCCCGTAAAGGCTAGTGATAAGGCAATGACCCGCAGCCCAAAGCGATTCTGCTTCCGAATTTCGAATGACTCACCGGTATCCGTGTGCAGCAGGGCATCTTCCCGCTTCTGCTGCCGGGTGGCCTGGTAGCGCAGGTATTCAGCCGCAACCCGACCTTTTCGGCTGGCGTATAGTTCAAACGTCAGCAGTAGTAACAAGGGCAGACCTACCCCAATGATAGTCTCGGCTCCGCGCGTCAGTTTAAAGTCCAGCAGCCAGGGCGAGAGTATCTTGAAGAACAGGTTTACTGCCAGGCCAATGCACGTAATCCAAAGCGTAGTGCGGCTGGTCAGGCGTTTCGAGAATAAGGCCCAAAGCGGAGGGGCCAGCAATGGTCCGCCCGAAATAGCAGAGATACTGAGCACAACTTCGACAATGCCACCGGCCGCCGGTACGAGCAGCGCAATGCCAATCATACCGAGTCCGAAAAACCAGGAGGAACCACGAGCCACTCGCATGAGCTGCTTGTCAGAAGCTTTTGGGTTGATGATGCCTTTGTAGATGTCGTTGGTGAACACCGCCGATACCACATTGAGCGCGGTGTTGGCGCTGGCGGAAGTGGAGAAATACATACCCGTGAGCATCAGCCCCAGCAGACCCGGCGGCAGTACCAGTCGGCAAATCATCAGGTAAGCGTTTTCGGTATCGAGGCCGGTGAGCGACGGATTGATTGCCTTGTATATCATCGGAGGGAACATCCAGATGACGGGGCTGATGAGGTACAGGGCCGCGAACAGGAACGCTACCTTCCGTGCTGACTTCGGACTATCGACACTGGTGTACCGCTGCACAAACGTCCAGTTGCCGCCGATGTACGCGATGTGGTAAATCACAAAGGCCAGCACAAATCCCAAGGTATATTCGCCGTTCAGCAGGTTGAAAAAGTCATCGGGTACCGCACTGGTAAATCCCTGCAATCCCCCAACCCGGTCCAGCGACAGCGGCAGCAGAATAAACACGGCCGCCGACAGTACGACGAATTGCAAAATGTCTGTCACCATCACCGCCCATAGCCCGCCAACCGCCGTATAGGCAATCATGAACAGCCCTAAGCCTATCGTACACGGCACCAGCGGCAGGTTCAGCGATACACTAACCAGCTTGGCAACGGGGTACAGTACAGAGCCTTTAATGAAAACCGAAACTAAGGTAAAAATGAAAATATAGGCTTTCTGCACGGTCAGGCCTAGCCGTTCGCGGATGAACTCGGCGGCCGTCAGGGCCCCGGCGGCTTTCCAGCGGGGAGCCAGAAATAGCCCCGTCACCAGCGCCCCGATACACATAGTCCATTGTATCGTAATAGCTACCCAGCCGTGTTTATACGCGATAGATCCCCAGGCCACGAAGGTACCGGCGGAGAAGAAACTCATGAATAGGGAAAGGCCACCAATAAACCAGGGGACCGCTTCGCCACCCGCAAAAAACGACTTCAGGTTCCGGCCGGTACGGGCAAACAGCATACCAATGACCAGCACAAACGCCGAAAAAACGACAATAACCAGCGTATCTATGGTAGTATTCATTTTATAGAAGTTTGGTCGCCGTTCGGCGCATAGGTTACCGCCAATACTTTAATCCCAAAGGCCGGTATTTCCAGCGACACTTGTCCATTAGTTGCCTGTACATTTCCACCCGAGTCCAGCCACTGCATACGGGTTATCTGCACCTTTTGCTCAGTTCCTAACTTGTCTTTGTCGAGCGAAAAGGTGAGCTGCGTTGGCTGTGCCCGGTTGTTCAGCAGGGCCACGTAAACTTTATTGGAGCCGGTGGAATGCGACAGAATATAATCAACCGATGGGCTATTGGCCCGCAGCAGTCCTTCGCGGATAATCAGGTTGGCTTTGTCGCCGTACACCGTACCGGGGGCAAAGCCGTAGGTCTGGTGCGGCCCTACTTTCGGAGTTACAAAACCTCGCGGAAAGCTCACCTGACCACCCGACCGCAACTCAGCTTCGGCCAGCAGGTAGTCGGTTATCCAGCCGACCTGCCACCAGGCATGGTGCGGATATGGCCCTGCGCCCCGATTCATCGCTTGCCAGTAGTACGAGGCTACGCTGGTTTTCGGGTCGACAAACGCATCCCGACCAATGGCAGCCGTCCGCGCCATGTCCGCAAACAGCGGTTCTTTGGTGAGTTGGTACATCCGAATAAACAAACCCGCGTGACTGGCCAATTGAATTGGACCGTGGCGCGTAGCCGAACCGAAAATGCCCCCATGCTCAAAGCTCAGCCCCGACTGCGCTATCTCCCAATCCTCTCGCTGGACACCATTGACCGTCTTAATAGTCCGGTTTGGAATGGGGTGGGTGTAAATCGATGTGGTGTAGATTTTAGCTGCCGTGATGGCGGCCTCTTTGTAGCGGGTATCTTTGGTCAGGTCATACAAGTCCAGCAGCGCCTGCGCCGACTGCCCCGTTGCAAAGTCGGGTGCGTACCGGGCATCTCCGCATACGCCGAGGAAGCTCCCCGTTTTTATGGCGTTATCGATAAACCAATCAGCCCCTTTACGAGCGGCCTGCAGGTATTTCGGATCTTTCAGCAGCCGGTAGGCGACAATCAGGCCGTAGAAGGTGGGCCGGACGTCCTGCACGTCTTTGAATATTTCCTGCTCGGTATGCCGATCGTAGGCCACCGCCCAGCTACCGTTGGGTTTCTGCCAGGTCAGCAGCCGGTCGGCTCCCAGGCGCAGGCGTTCTTTCAGTTCGGTATTGTTCGGCTCAAACAACAGCATGTTGCCTACGTCGAGCATGGTGTAGTAGGTCAGGCCGATGGGTTCCACTACTTCGCCCCATTCCTCCACAAACTTCCTGGACTTGGCGAGATAGTATTGCCCAACCGCAGCTCCCTTGAAAAAGCCATCCTGCGTCTGCTGCTGCGCCAATTTAAAGTTCAGGGCATAGGGGACTACCTTCTCGGTCAGTAGCGGATCACGCGTCGCCGTCGCCAGCATCCACATGGCACCGTAGTCGGAATTCTTCATGGCGTCCTTATTAGAGCCAACCACCCCACCCAGATATGACTGCGCCCCTATTTTCCGGCCATTAAATTCTTCCACATTCCACATCGACGTCTGCGGATCGGTGAGGTAGTGGTGCATCTTTTCGATACGGTTGGTAAGAGACTGCTTACTTTGCCGCAGGGCCAGTGACTCCCTGAACTGGTAGATGTCATAGACGGCATGGTTTAGTGCTTTGAACCAGTCGCCATCAGTCAGGCTGTACCGGAACGTATAGCTCACCTGTTCCCCCGCTTTCATGGCTGATTTCGGCTCTCCCAAGACCGGATAATAGACCGTTGGTGAAAGCTGGGCTTTGCGGTTCATGTGCGACAGACCAATGTGCCAGTCTATCTGTGTAATCTTGTCCTTCCCCCACGGATCGCGGGCCAGTCCCGGCTCTGGAATCACCGAAAGCGTTAGGCCATTTCGCGTGCTGACCATTGGCGAGAGTGTACTGGCGCACCGCTCCCGGTAGATGACGGGCAGCGACGGAATACCGTGGCCGTAGGCATACGCCAGCGCAAAATTTGGCTGTAGGGTATTGCCCTGAAAATACCCCGGTACCGTGGCCCAGGCGAGTTGCTGTTCGTTTACTGAAGCCAGTGTCGGACTGGCCAGCGAGTAGTAACCATCTTTTTTCGCCGTCAGGGTTTGTTTCACAACAATGTCGGACGGAAACTTCGGGTCCAGTGTCCACTCGGTCGTGACCGTACCTGCTTCGGTTTCCTGCTGAAAGCGCAGGCTGTTTGCCCCTGCCTGTTTCGCTTCTTTCGGAAAGAAATGGATAGCCTGCCCGGCTGTGTTCAGCGATACCGGATTGGTACTCTCCGCCCACTGGGTGGCCTGGTAATGGTATTTCGGGCCGGGAAACTCTTCGCCTGTAATCGACCGGAACGTTGTTACAGGCTTATCGGGGGGGGGGGCGGCGGCATACAGCAGCGTGCTTTCGCCGGATGGTGTCGCCAGATTGACCCATTGCTGCCCTTTCCGCACCGCTACCTGCCGAATCTGCCAGCCGCCGGCGGCAGATTGCCAGGTCACTTTTATCCGGTCGTTGGCCAGTGACAATGATCGACCGGTCTGCGCCCAGGCGGCCGAACAACCGAACCAGAGTAACAGATAAAGGGCCTTGTTTTTCCAGATAGTATGCATTCGTTGAAGAGTTTCTATATAGCTAAAGTCGTGTGGGTGAGCGGCCTACTTCCAGTCCGGATTTTGCTCCAGTTTCGGATTGGCGTTCAGTTCGTCCTGCGGAATCGGGAAGTACTTGTGCTTGGCCTGTACGTTCCGGGTCGGATACACGCTATTGACCGCTTTCGGAATCACCGTCAGGAATTTACCGGTACGAGTCAGGTCATACCAGCGGTCGCCTTCGGCAAAGAACTCCCAGGCCCGCTCCTGCAACACTGCTTCAATGAAGGCGTCTTTGCTCAGGCCCGTTGCCAGTTCGGCTAGTCCGGCCCGTTTCCGAACGGTATTGATGTACTCGTAGGCCGTAGCGGTGGCACCGTTCAACCGGGCTTCTGCTTCGGCCGCAATCAGGTACATATCGGCTAAGCGCAGAATAGGAATATTGGAAATAAGACCGCTGGTTGAGATGGGGTCCTGGTATTTCTTAACCAGTACGCCATCGGTTGTAATCGGGGTAATGCTCCGCTGCGGCACAATCTTGCCGGCCTTATCGACATAATTGGTATCCAGCAATTGCCGTCGTTTGTCCTGAGCCGAGAACGACTTGTAGAATGACATATACGCGAACATGGAACCAAACGATGTCCGGGCGTATTCCGGACCGGCACTGGCCGGTGGGCCGAAGAGTCCTACCAATTGGTGTGAGCGACCGGGTGAAATCGGGTCTACCTCGTACGCCCACATATTTTCGATACGGGCCGCATCTTCTTTATCGTACCGGTATACATCGCGCACATCCGGTATCAGCGAGTATTTACCGGAGGTAATGACCGCCTGTGCTTTTTCGAGTGCTTTCGCCCAATCTTCGTTATACAGGGCAGCCTTGGCGTAAAGCGCATTAACCACCTCTTTGGACGGGCGACCCTTGTCTACAGCCGGGTACGAGAGTAAACCAGCCTCCAGCGCCTGATCTAAATCCGCGTAAATCTGCTTGTATACTTCCGTTTTGGGGCTTTTGCCCACAATAGCATCGGCCTCAGAGTAGCTGGGTGTCGTTTTAATGGGTACATCGCCGAAGTTCTTGGTCAGCGCCCATAAGTAGAACGCCCGGAGGAAATACGCTTCGCCGATGATCTGCTTTTTACGCGTTTCGTTCATGGTAGCCGCAGGCACTTTGGCAATGATCCAGTTTGCCTTCTCGATGCCATCGTACCCCGACGCCCAGATCTGCTGGGGTGATTCGTTAGTGCGTGAATTACTCTTCTGCGTGGTGTAATTGACATCGTACGTGAAAAGAGTCAGTGTATTACGGCCTACTACACCCCGCGGGTAGGTCTGATCGTCGCTCATATCCGGCACCATTGTCATGGCCGGACCACTGTAGAGATCCGCCAGTGGATCGTAGGCGGCAATCAGGCCTTTCTCGGCATCGGATGCGGTTTTGTAAAACGCTTCGGTATAAATGGACGAGTAGATGGTTTCGTCCAGTTCGCAGGCGCTCAGCGTCAGGCCCGCCAATATGTATAGGGTTTTTGTTATGGCTTTCATGGAATGATTGAGTGATTGAATGATTGAGTGGCAGAATGATTGAATGGGTGAATTGTGGAATAGTTTAATTCAATCATTCTGTCATTCAAAATTTAAAACGTTACCTGAATACCACCCAGAATGGACCGGGCCTGCGGGTACACTAAATTGTCGATACCAATGGCGGTGTTGGAGCCGGCGTAGGAGTTTACCTCCGGATCGAAGCCGCTGTAGTTGGTAAGGGTGAACAGGTTGTTGGCGCTGGCGTAGACGCGGATTTGCTGAACGCCTTTGATGGCCGGCAGGCGATACCCCAGCGTTATGTTCTTGCAGCGCAGGTACGAGCCATCTTCCATAACAAAGTCGGAAATGGGTAACCGGCCTGCCTGGAAGCCACTAACGTACTGGTTGCTCGGATTGGTGGGCGACCAGCGGTTCGCGAGTCCTTTAAACTGGTTACGCTGACCCAGCGGCATTTCGAACGACAGGCGGCTGGCGTTGTAAATATCATTGCCCTGTGAGCCTGACAAAAAGGCGCTGAAGTCGAAATTCTTGTACGAGAGGTTCGTCGAGAAACCGTAAATAACCCTGGGATTCGGGTCGCCGGTAATGGTCTGGTCGGCCGAGGAGATGGCACCGTCGCCGTTCATGTCTTTTACTTTATGCCCGCCCAGGCGTCCGTCGTAACCCGGCAGAATCGTCTCACCGGTCTGGTTGATACCGTCAAAGACGTACGTTTTGAACACGCCCAGCGGACTCCCTACCCGCAGCAGCGAATAGGCCGTAATAAACCGCTCCCGGGTGGTGCCGCCGTCCAGGTCAAGCACCTTGTTGCGGTTTACCGTTACATTACCGGATACGCTCCACTTAAGCGGTCCGTCCAGAATGATGCTGTTGACGGCTAACTCAATGCCCCTATTTTCAAGCGAAGCAAAGTTGCCCGTGATCGTACTGTACCCCGAACTCAGTGGCAGGGCCTTTACATACAGCAAATCATTCGTCCGTTTATGGTATACATCGACGATCACACTTAACCGGTTGTTAAGCAGGCCGATGTCGAGGCCAATGTCCGCCTGGGCCGAACGCTCCCACCGCAGGTCGGGGTTGGCAATGCCCGATGGATTGATACCGGTAACGTACGTATGGTTGATGTTGTAGTCGCTACCCGAAGCTGATACGGTAGCCAGCGACTGGTAGGGGCTAAGGCCACCGGCGTTTCCGGTAATACCGTAGCTGGCGCGCAGTTTCAGGTCCGACAGCCACGGTAGCGATTTAACGAAGGGTTCCTCAATGATCCGCCAGGCGGCCGAGATGGCTGGGAACAAACCGTATTTATGGTTAGCACCGAACTTGCTGGAGCCATCGACCCGGGCGGTCAGGTCCAGGAAATATTTGTCTTTATAACCATAGTTTACCCGCGCCAGGTACGAGTCCAGACGCTGGCTGCTGCGGCTGCTGCTGACCGTGCGGTTCAGCGCCAGTTGCAGGGCTTCGTTCTGGGTAGCATCGTTGGGGAAACCCGTAGCGCTGATGGTGTTGGAGTTGCCGGTTTCGGTCTGGGTGGCAAAAACGGCCGTGGCTTTAACGGAGTGCTGCCCGGCAAAGATCTGGTTATAGGTCAGGATACTTTCATGCAGCAGGTTCAGGTTATTGGCGTTGCCTTTAGAGCCCGAGCCCGAATTATCGTTCAGGTCAGACTGGTTGACGTTGGCGCGGGGCGAGTATGTATCGCGCAGGCTGTTCTGCATATCCACGTTGAACGAAGCCCGGTAGGTCAGTCCTTTCAGAATGTTGAAGTCACCGTAGAAATTGGCCAGTGTCCGGCGGATGGCGGTCTGGTTCAGTACATTAGCGAAGGATAGCGGGTTGGTTACCTCGCGGTACTGTCCACCGGCCTGCTCACCAAAAGGAAATAGCGTGCCATCTGGTCGGTAAGGTTGCAGGGTTGGGGGAGCGCCAACGGCCGCCCCCAGAATAGAGGCTGTTACTACAGCTGCATCGCCAATGGTAGTAGAGCCCGTGGTGATGCCGGAGTTGATAGCGTAACTGCCCAGAATACTGGCACCTACCTTTACCCGGTCACTAACCTTATGATCGACATTCATCCGGAATGAATAGCGCTTGAAAGCCGAGTTCAGGATAATCCCTTTCTGGTCGAAGTAGTTTGCCGAGAGAGCCAGTTGCGTCTTCTCTGAGCCGCCGTTGATCGACAACTGGTGGTTCTGAATGGGCGCTTCGCGGAAGATGATATTCTGCCAGTTGACGCCCTCACCCAGTGAAGCTGGATCAGGGTAGAACTTGTTCTTGAATACCTCGTTCTCCAGTTGGGCAAATTCGGCGGCATTTAGCACCGGCAGCGTTTTGGCCGCTTTCTGAACGCCATAGTAACTGTCGAAGGTAACGCGGGTCACCCCGGATTTACCGCGTTTGGTTGTAATCAGAACGACACCGTTGGCGGCCCTTGATCCGTAAATAGCCGACGCCGACGCATCTTTCAAAATTTCGACAGACTCAATATCGTTGGGGTTGATGGTCGACAGCGGACTTACATCGTTGATACCACCCCCGTTGGAGATCTGAATACCATCGACAACGTACAGGGGCTCGGAGTTACCGTTGATGGAGTTGGTCCCCCGAATCCGGACGCTGATATTGCCACCCGGCGCACCAGTATTCTGGTTTACCTGCACACCGGCTACCCGTGCCTGCAAGCCTTGGGCTACGTTCGCCACCGGTGTCTGCACCAGGTCCGCAGCCTTGATGGAGGCAATGGCGCCCGTCGTTTCAATTTTTCGCTGTGTTCCGTACCCGACCACGACGACTTCGTTGAGGGAACGCTCATCGGATTGCAGCGCCAGGTTTATCGTAGACCGGTTAGCAACTTTAATTTCCTGCGTAACATAGCCGATATACGAGAAAGTAAGGATTGTATTACCGTTGGGCACGGTCAACTGATACTGTCCGTCGGCACCCGTTGTCGTGCCCTGTTGGGTTCCTTTGATGATGACGTTTACGCCCGGTAGCGGTTCTGCGGTGCCATCGGTGGTAACCCGGCCACGCACCGTCAGGTTCTGAGCCAGAAGCGGAAGGGAGAAGAGAGACATTACCAGTAGCCAAAGACTGAGTCGGGCTATAAAGGGTAAAGGTTTCATAAGAGTAGGGATTGGAGAAAATGTACAATTTTAGGTTGACTGGTTATTTGCTTTTGTAACGCTGAAATCTTCGTATAAAAACAGTTAGATAAGGCTAGAGAATGACTGATATTGTCGTATTCAGAGACTTTATGTTGATATTACAATAGGTCGGGCGAGATGCAAGAAAAAAGTTGCAATATTTTTTTGGGAACATTCCCAAATTATTGGGAATGTTCCCAAAAAATGAGGTAGATTGAAACAGTAGAGAAAGCAGGTATAGATAAGCAGACAAGGTTGCTTATAGGAAAAGTTATATTTTATGAAAGGCCATCAGACAACGATTATTGATATTGCCAAAGCACTGAACCTATCTAAGTCAACCGTTTCGCGGGCGCTGACCGGTCATCCGAACGTAAAAGTAAAAACCCGCGAACAGGTATTGGCACTGGCGACTCAGATGGATTACCAGCGCAACCAACTGGCCATCTCGCTGCTGACCAGTCAGACGAAAACCATAGGTATTATCGTACCGGAGTTTCTAAGCTTCTTCTTTCCAAAAGTAATTATTGGCGCACAAGAGGTGCTGGCCAGAGCGGGCTATAATGTGGTGATCTGCCATTCCAATGAATCCTACGAAATCGAAATGGCTAATACGCGGGGATTACTGGCCAGCCGGGTCGATGGACTGCTGGTGTCGCATACCAAAGAGACCCGCAACTTCGACCATTTCCGGATTTTTGAGCGGAAGGGGGTACCGGTTGTTTTTTTCAACCGGATCTGTGAAGACATGGCCGTTTCGAAGGTAACGGTCGATGACTACGACGGCGCTTTTCGGGCGGTTGAGCATCTGATTGAGACAGGAAAACGCCGGATTGCGCACCTGGCCGGCCCCGACTCGCTGCAAAACAGCCGTAACCGCCTGAACGGGTATCTGGATGCACTACAAAAATACGGCCTTCCCATGGACCCATCTTTAATCATTTCCTACGACCTGACCCTCGATAAAGCGAATATCTACGTAAACCACTTGCTCAATCTTTCCCAGCCCCCCGATGCTCTGTTCGCCATTAACGACCCTACCGCCATTGAGGCCTTGCAGGTGATAAAAGCCCGCGGCCTAAAAATACCCGATGACATTGCTGTAGTCGGCTTTAGCGATGATCCCATCTCGGCGCTGGTAGAACCCGGCCTGACTACCGTTGCTCAGCCTGTTACCGAAATTGGTGAGCAGGCCGCCAGGCTATTGCTGAACCAGCTCCAAAACGAAGACGACCGCTTCGAGCCCGAAACGGTCGTCCTGTCCACGCAACTGATTGTGCGAGGGTCAACAAAGCGATAAAGATCCTTAAGAAGAGTAGGTTGTGCTACTCCGCCAGAACAGCTGAAAACAGAACAACCCACCCGCCAGTATTAATCAGGCAGATGGGCTGGGCGTGTATTTTCGAGAGTAATCAAATACGTTTTGAAGGGTCTGCTGGCGCGGTTGCCGTTCAATCCGGTTCATGAGCGCCCTTAACTCGAGAGTATCGAGAAAGAAGGCCATCAAATCCGGCTCGGACATCAGCGCGTCCTCAATCAGCAGACTTTCCTCTTCAGAGGTTTCTTCATAGACATAACGGATTACGTCATCTTGGGTAAAAGTTTTTATCATAGCTCGGAGCACGTTTGCTTAGTTGCTTACGCAGGTTTATTAAAGCATAACGCATTCTCCCCAAAGCTGTGTTAATACTGACGCCGGTCGCATCGGCAATCTCCTGGAAACTCATCTCCTCGTAGTGCCGCATGATTAGCACCTGTCGCTGTTGCTCCGGCAGTCGCTGGATCAACTCGCGCAAATGCTCATGTGTTTCCTGCCGAATCTGCAGCGACTCAATGGAGTCCTCGGCAAATTCCAGCGAATTAAACACATTGCTTCCGTCCTCAAACACTACATTGGGGTAGCGTTTATCTTTTCGGAAATAGTCAATTGCCAAGTTGTGAGCGATCCGAATGATCCACGGGAGGAATTTGCCCTCTTCGTTGTACCGACCCGACTTAATGGTTTCGACCGCTTTTATCAACGTATCCTGCATTAAGTCTTCCGCCACATATTGATCCTTAACAATAAGATATATTGTTGTATAGATCTTAGACTTATGCCGGTGAACTAACTTTTCAAAGGCTTTTTCACTACCACGTATGTACAGGGAAATAAGCTCACTGTCGTTAACCTGGGCTTTCTCCATTTTCAGTTATCAATTAGTTAACGTAGAGCCGTGCTTCGATAGTGTATGTGGTGGTTAAAGTTTTTGGTAGTGAAATTTTCAAGACTATCAAAAATAAAACATTTGACTGATCTTTTGCAAGTGTGCACCCAAAATATTTTGTGAGTGGTATCAACACACCTACATTCTTTGTATTTTCTGTAGTGATGATACAAAAATAGCTAAAATTT
This sequence comes from Nibrella saemangeumensis, assembly GCF_039541915.1. Classification (NCBI taxonomy): domain Bacteria; kingdom Pseudomonadati; phylum Bacteroidota; class Cytophagia; order Cytophagales; family Spirosomataceae; genus Nibrella; species Nibrella saemangeumensis. The sequence continues at coordinate 3,496 of NZ_BAABHD010000030.1, read as the reverse complement.
GGCAGATATGGGTTTTTCCGTGAAAAAATTTACTTATATCTGCTTACAGCCATATAGACCCCAAAACCAGTCAAATGGTTTAAAAGGTTATTTAAAATACTTCAGGATGTACTTAAAGTTTTAACTCAAGGGCCTTTTTCTGCGTAAAATTGAGCAAATGGTACGCTGGCTACCTAACAAACAGAGGTATTCCGGGCCAAACCTGCGGCTCCGGAATACCTCCAACAATACAGCGGCACTTTACACGGTGGGTTAGGCCGCCATGGCTTCCCGTTTCTGCCACTGACCTTTAATCTCTTCTACCATCGCAGCAAAGCGGGGGTTCACCCGATCCGACCGAAAATAGACGATCTCAAGTTCACACCGGTGAAAGGGATCATAGAACCGCGCGTTCGATGTTCCTTCCAGGCAATTGATTCCACCCATCATCTTCAGCAGTGCAGCCGAGTTGTGCTTCACCGTTGCGGTTGCAATAGCCACAGCGCCCCCGATCAACTGGCAGAACGCCCAGGTTGCAGCAACCAGGGTTGTACCGGTTAGCTTCTCGCTGATTTGCCGGTCAACCGCCCAACCTCCCGGTTCAACAATGAAGGGGTACGTTGTTGCTGACTGGTCGATAAACTGCTGAATGGCCGAGCTGTACAGCGCTTTTGGACCCGGCTCCATCCGCTCCAGCACATGGTACAACTGCATGAACCACACCGCAGCCCCACTAACATACAAAGGGACTCGCATAACGCCGGTGATGGCTCCTTCATGAGTCCGCGCTACGATATGATACGATGAGTAGTCCAGCTTGTTGTAATGTCGCCCGGAACCATCCAGCGCACTGGCCGGAATAGCTTCATCCTGCACGTAGATACGGCCCCGGAACCGCTGGATGTCGGCAATTGTCTGTTCGTACTGCTCGGCCGTCAGGGTAGCCGCAATAATCGGTAGGGCTCCCGCATGAGGAGCAATCAACGACAGGTTCATAAAAGAAAGAGGTTAAAAGGAGGAAGGGGAAACGTTACACGGTTTCGAAGGCATTCAGGTAAAACTCGCCATAAGCGTGTTGAAGGGACGCCCGCCAGATGGGCAGCGGGTAGACGGCGGCAAAGCAATCGAACCCATACTCAATAGCCGCTTCGGCTTCTGGGTACTCCGTCACGATGCGAGCCACCATATTTGACATCAATTGGGCGTGACCGATGTCTTCCGTAGCATGCTCATCAATAAATGCCTGGGCTTCGATGGGGAAACCTTTGGCCGCCAGGAACTGCTGCGCACGCTCGGTCAGAATTGGGGTTAGTCCCTCAAAGAGGTACATATAGCCGAGGTACGCGAAGGGATTCTCAAACTGGCCGATCATCCGGCAGGTAGCGGCCATCGCCAGCGACTTGGGTGTCATCCGCCGATTGCGGGCCCACTGCTCATCGCCACCGAGCTTGATAAAGTCCTTTAGCGCCATTTCGCCATGATCTACTTCCGAGAGATCGTGCAGAATGAGCGACTTCATCAGGTCTGGCCGGTCTTTGGGCAGGCGGCTGATGGCCATAAACGTGGCTTCGGTTACGTGCGGGCCGTAAGAAAACACCTCCAGCAGGATGTATTTAATGATGGTCGCCACCAGTTTGGGATCTGTGTTGGGTGCCGCTACAATCTGGTACATCTCGCTCCGCTCCACTTCTTTGAGCACCAGATCAATTTTGTTGTCAAGTTTTTGGACAAAAGCTTGCGCCGATTGTGAAAAAGGAATACTTTGGGTCTTCATGTGAGACAGGTAGTCGTTTGGTATTTAGATTTGGTTAACGGGTCAAAGGTAGCGAGGGGGTAGGTGGGGGAGTAGGGGAGGATAGCGGGAGTTAGAGGGGGATAAAGGAGTAGGTTATACGGGGAATTTCCCATTTACTAGTATATAACTAAACTTAAATTTTATGGCTAAGATTAGAAAAACCTCTATTGATACAGAGAAACCATCCGATGCGTTCTTTTTTACGGAAGAGTGTAATGTGAATTTTGAAGAACCAAATAGAATAGCTGAATCTGATTATTGGATTGACGTTAATGAAACAGGTGTTCTGGAAAATCCCTTTAAAAGGGCAACTAATAAATATAAGGAAATCCTAACAAATCCAAATCCACAAAATTTAATTTCTCATAAGGGAAGACTTATAAGGACTGCTTTTTTTAATGTATATGAACTTCAGGCTGCAATTAACCAGTCTCTCAATGCAGGATCAAATCATGTAAGATTGTATTATGGTATTGGTGAGACAAATGAAATTGATAAGGAAGTTCACAAAATGTTTGTTTCGCCTATTGACAGAGATGGAAAAGCAATAGGTGGTGAAGAATCAATAGTCGCAATGTGCTGCTGCCAACACCCGCCTTGTCCAAATCCTGTACCAGATAGTTACTATGATGTTTAACTAGGAAAGACCTGAAATTTCAGGTCTTATAGACTTATGTGGTGGGATACATTTTTACTGTTTACGTTATATCTTGCAGCTTGTACTGTCTTTTTTATTTTTTTTAATAAACTATCAAAGTCTGTTAAACTAATTGGTTATGCTGTTTTGGCTGGTTTTCTAATAAATCTTTCTGCTGTATGTTTAATATATATATTTAATTTTAAAAATAACTTGTTCCTATTTCACTTATTAACTTTGTTGCAATATTTACTTTTTTCTATGTCTTACTTTTATCATCTAAATAATTTTAATATAAGAAAGTTTATTTTGATTTCTGTTCCATTTTTTGTTATAAGTTCAATCATCTTGTCTTTGTTTGTGGAGCCACTTAATGAGTACAATTCTTACTCTGTAAGTTTAAGTAATTTGCTGATTGGATTCATTACTTTATTCTATTTTATTGAAATTTTTTTGAAGCCAAACATAAAAAGAATAGAATTTGAGCCAATGTTTTGGATTAGCTCAGGTCTTTTATTTGTGTCATTCGGCAATTTTTTAGTTCAAGGGTTTATGAATTATTTGATTAAGAATGCAGGAGATTACGCTTTGCAGGTTTACTGGATTCATGAATTTTTAAATTTTTTGTTTCTTATAACTTTCATTATAGGTATTATGAGTCAATATGTAAATGTTAGTAATAATGGCTTTGAAACCTTATGATATAGTCTTATTTACTGTTCTAGGTACATTGTTGTTTATAATATTAACTGCTTTTGTTATCGTTTTAGTTTATTCTTATAGAAAGCGTTATATCATATTTCAGCAAAGTTTAGCACTTATAAGAGAGGGATACGAAAAAGAAATACTCCAATCTCAACTTGAAATTCAAAACCAAACCCTCCGTCAAGTGGCTGAAGAGCTTCATGATAATATTGGTCAGGTACTCTCCGTAGCCTCACTGCATTTGAGCGTTTTAGATGAAGATTTAGCAAATTCCCCTCAGTGCTGGACACTGAAGAAAAAGATGCGGATGGGAATCTTCAGCGGCTTGGCCAACTGCTTCATCAGCCAATCTATGAAATGTTCTATTGTGCTCACTTGAT